>JAHLMR010000010.1 GCA_018920255.1 Candidatus Aenigmatarchaeota archaeon
AGCAGCATTTGTAACAACTCTGCCTAAAGTTTCAAACACATTTGCAAACGTTATTTTAGAAAAAACAGGCATCAAAGAACTTATTAATAAAATATTTTTCTTTATATTACCTCCTCTCATATTTGCTAATTTATTTTAAAAAATATTTAAAGTTTTTAATATTTTCTTTTGAAACATAATACCCATCTAATTTATAAAAAAATCGTCTTATCTTAACATCAGCTATTAAACGCATCATTTTTAATTTGAAGAGAACAGTTATTTTTAATAATATTTACTATGTTTTCATCTGTAAGTAGTAAAAAAATAAAAGCTTTAAATATTTGGAATGACATATAATTATTATGAACAAAATTATGCCCCCTCCATTACCAGAAGAACAAAAAGTAATTAATAATTTTGATAAGTTAGTTTCTGAATTAAAATCCTTTCAGATGGAACCAAAAGTAAAAGACTTAAAAAAAGCATTGGAAGAATATTATAATAACGAATCAAATTTTCCAAAAATTGATGATGAATATCCAAGCGGTCTTGAACCATATGAAACTAAAAGTGAAAACCCTTTTTTACCACCAATATTTCGTTTTCCGCTTTATGAAGAAATAAAAAAAATTTTAAAGGAATATGGAATACTACTTGAAGGAGCAGGAGTTGATGATTATTTTAAAATTGGAGGGAAAGTCCTTCCAGAAATTCATAGTAAATTTTATTGTTGTTTAAAAACAAAAGATTCAATAGATTTTGCAAAAAAGTTTGGTAAATTTGCTAATAATAGTACAGGAATAACAATAGAAGGAAAATTTTATGAATTAGATAGTTTTAATGCTCATAATAAATTAGTATTTTATACATCCTTAAACAACTCTTTTATTGAATTAGCAAAATTTCTTAAAGAAAATGAAGAATATTTTCATAGAATTCCTTTTAATCATCCATTCGGTGTACATATTTTTGATGGTGTTTCAGCTGTTATTGAAAGAACTTATGGTAAAAGTTTTGATGAAAATTTATATAAAATTATTAGAGAAGAAAAAGAACAAAATACCAAAAAAAGTTTTATATCAAATGCAATACATGAATTAACAGAAAATCCAGTAACTCGTCCATACTTTTTATGGTCAAATTTAAAATCTGCTGTTGCTCAATATAATGGAGAAAGTATTATAGAATTATAATTTCATTATTCTATTTAAAAAATTAATTTTAAACTTATTTTTATTTTTCTTTAATTTCAAATTTATACCTATAAGGCGAAAATTCTTTAATAGAGCCATAGTATTTACATTTTTCACATTTTAAACCAACAACAACTTTTTTATTTAATAAATTTTTAGCTTCAATTTTTTTAAGTTTTGTATGACAAGCTGGACATTTTTCAGGTACTTTTAAGCCTCCAGATTTTGTTTCAACAGTAACTAAAACTTCAGGTATTTCTGAAGCTAAAAGTCTAAGTCTTTCGGGTTTTATATTTAAATTTCGAATAATTTTTTTAACTTCAGAATATAGCATTTCTTGAGAATCAATTTTTTTCTTTTTCAAAACAGAAACAATAGCTTTTTTTATTTCTTCCTCGGGAATGACTTCTTTTTTAGAATTCATAATAATAAATTTATTTTTATTTTATTTAAATTTTTAATACATTTAATTTATAAATAACATTTTATATTAATTTTATATGGTTTTAAACGTCTTGAGTTTTTTATCAATTGTTGGAATTACAATTATTTTAGGTTATATAGGGAATCTGATTTTCGATAAAACAAAAATACCTGATATAATTTGGCTTATTTTATTTGGTCTTTTAGTTTCTCATATGAATATAGTAGACAAATCTATTTTTATTGCTTCATCAGAAATTATGTGTTCTATTGCAATAGCATTTATTTTGTTTGATTCAGGAATTAATATTAAACTTATTGATATTATTAAAGGTGTTCCGAGAGGATTACTTCTTGCTATTTTAGGAATATTTTTTAACACAATTGCAGTTACCTTTGTAGGATTTTTTTTCTTAAAATTTGATATTTTAAATAGTATTTTATTGGGTTTAATAATCAGTGGTACAAGCAGTCCAATAGTAATAACTATATTAAATAAATTAAAAATTAAAGAAAATATTCGTTCTATATTAAATGTAGAATCAATAATAACAGATGCATTAGTAATAGTATTATCTTTATTTTTACTAAATTTTTTAACACAATCAATTAAAGAAGTAAATATTAAAATTATAATTTCTTTAATATTATCATCATTTTCAATTTCAATATTTTTAGGAATTGTATTTGGAGTAATTTGGTTATATCTTTTACAAAAAATAAAAGGTAAAGAATATGATTATATGTTAACAATATCAGTTCTTTTATTGTTATATGTTTTCTCAGAGTTAAACAATGCATCCGGTGCAATTTCAGCCTTAATTTTTGGTTTAATATTAGGTAATAAAGACATTTTTTCAAAATTTATAAAAATACAAACATCAGAATTAGAGGAAAAATATATGCATAACTTTTATAATCAAATAACATTTTTTATAAGATCTTTCTTTTTTGTTTTCATCGGTTTAATTATTTCAATAAAACTATCAGCACTTATTTATGGAATTCTTATAACAACAGTATTTATATTATTGAGATTTTTGACTATTAGAATTAGTTTAATTAAAATTAAAATATCTTATCAGGAGTTAAAACTTATTAGTAATATTATACCAAGAGGATTAGCAGCAGCGGTTCTTGCTATTTTTGCAAAAAATTTAGGATTAGCTTCTGGACAAACTATTTTAGATATAACATTTACTATTATATTAGTAACAGTAATTTATACAACTTTAGCAATAACTATTTTTTATAGGTCAAAAGCATAGTGGACCGGGTGGGATTTGAACCCACAACCTCTACCTTGCAAGGGTAGCGATCTTCCATTGATCTACCGGCCCATAATTTTTATAAATTTAAATAAAATACTTAATTCTACTTTAATTTTAAAATTACATTAATTTTTTATAAGATTATATTTTATTTTTTTCCAAGTACTATTTCAATTGTTGAAACATTTAATTTTTCATTGTTTTCTCCTGTAATTTCATCTGTGCCGATGTTAACTTTCTTTACTTCAACGTCTTGCAAAAATTTGTTTCTTACTATTTCTGCTATATCAACTGCATGTGAAATTGATCTTCCTCTTGCTTTTAAAACTACTTCTTTTTTTCCACTGTTAAACTGTGTTACACATGCTAATACATAGCTCATTGCAGGCTTTTTTCCAACAAAGACTACATTTGCTTCTTCTGTCATCTTTTTTCACCTCTGATTATTTTTTTAGGCAAGTTAGAATTTTTGCTCTGTTGAGAAGATCGTAAGGAGGTGATCCAGCCCCACCTTCCGGTAGGGCTACCTTATCATAGAATGCTAGCTTACGCTTGTTTTGCTTCTTTCGCCTCACCTTCCTTTCTATCAAAAAGGATAATTGCCTGTCTTTGCACATTTGAAGCAAAACATAGCATTCTGTTATGACTTAGCCCCACTCGCAGGTCTCTGGCTCGACTTTCACTGCTACCATTTCTGGATTACAGAGAAAGCCTCACCAAAGACCTACTCGCATGGCTTGACAGGCGGTGTGTGCAAAGAGCAGGGACATATTCAGCGAACGATTATGACGTTCGCTTACTATGGATTCCGTCTTCATGAGGGTGAGTTGCAACCCTCAATCTGAACTGAGGTTGGGTTTGAGCGATTGGCTTCGCATTTCTGCGTTGCAACGCTTTGTCCCAACCATTGTAGGCCGCGTGTAGCCCAGAAGATTCGGGCCATACGGACCTACCGTCGCCCACTCCTTCCTCTGACTTATCGCCAGCGGTCCTGCTAAAGTGCTCATTTATTCATTCCATATTGCTATGGATGAATAAATGATAGCAATTAGCAGCGTGGGTCTCGCTCGTTAACCGACTTAACGGCACGCTTCACAGTACGAGCTGACGATGGCCATGCAACACCTCTCAGCTTGTCTGGTAAACCCGTTAGGCTGACCATCATTCTGCTGTCTCTTCTGGTAAGGTGTCCGGCGTTGAATCCAATTGAACCGCAGCCTCCACCCATTGTGTGCTCCCCCGCCAATTCCCTTAAGTTTTAGCCTTGCGGCCGTACTCCCCAGGCGGCCCGTTTAACACCTACGCTTCGACACTGCAATCCCGCGAAGGAATTGCAACATCAAACGGGCATCGTTTACAGCTGGGACTACTGGGGTTTTTAGCACCCAGTCCTTGCCTCATTTGCAAGATATCAGCGGATTAGACTTAGATGTATCTAATCCCATTTGATCCCCCAGCTTTCGTTCCTCACCGTCGGACCCGTTCCAGTAGAGCGCCTTCGCCACAGGTGGTCCTCCGTGAATTAATGGATTTAACCCCTACTCACGGAATACCCTCTACCTCTCCCGGTCCCAAGCTTGAAAGTATTCCCAGCACGCCCGACAGTTAACTGCCGGATTTCACCAGGAACTTTTCAAGCCGGCTACGAACCCTTTAGGCCCAATAATCGTGATTGCCACTTGGGGCGCGGGTATTACCGCGGCGGCTGGCACCCGTCTTACCCACCCCTTATTCGCCAAGCTGTTTAGACTTGGCAAAAGACTATGCAAAGCATAGTCACTCGGGCTTCCCTTCTCACGCTTTCACGCATTGGAAAGTTTTCGCACCTGCTGCGTCCCGTAGGACCTGCCTTCATGTCTCAGAAGGCATCTCGAGGCTCCCACTCTCATGGCCCCTACCCGTTATAGGCTTGTCAGTTCGTTACACTGACAACAACCTGATGGGCCGCAGCCCCATTCTCAGGCGCTTCTTTCGAAGCTTTTGTTTCTTGTGCATTCCAGCCTCAAGAAACTATGGAGTATTAGCCTCAGTTTCCCGAGATTATCCTCCACCTGAGAGTAGGTTAGCTACGTGTTACTGAGCAGTGCGGCGAGCCCAGATAGCTCACGCCTCGCATGGTTTAGCCGAAACCCGATAGCGGCAATCTCCGGCAGGATCAACCGGAATCTGCGGGGAAATTGTCCCTGCAGTTCTCAACAGATTGCAATTCTAACTTGCCTTAAATCAAAATTAATCTTTGATTCGCATTTCAACAAATTTAAGGAATAAGAATTAGAGCGGAATTTCTAAAAATAAATTTTCTAAATACACCGCCCATTCTTACTCCTTACGTAATTTAAAATTATATTTCTTAACCTTTAAAAAGATTTTGTTTTTGTCGTATATACGATTTTTGACGATTCAGTAAGAAAAATTTAAATATAGAAATTTTTAATTGTTTTTTTCATGTTAGAAACAAAAGCAATATTAGTAACAGATGTTGATGGAACAATTTATCCAAATTATGTTATTAGCTGCTTAAGTAAATTTAATCTTGAAAAATTAAATGAAATCGATAATTTTCTTTCTGAATTACAAAATTATAGTTTTGAAGAAAAAATAAAAAAAGCATCTGAAAAATTTTTTAATCCACCAATTGAGAAGAATGCATACGATGAAGTTATTAAATATATTGTAAAAAATAATGAACCGTCAAATAAATTTAAAGATATATTAAATTTTTTCAAACCATCACAATTAATAGCATTTTCTGGTACACCCAAGGAAATTGTCTCGGAGTGTATAAGAGAACATATAGAAAATAATTATTTTATTCCTACTTCATGTTTTGGTACGCAATTAAAAAGAGAAATTATTAATAACAAAGAATATATAACTAGTGAAATAATTGAATTATGGACTGGAGAAAAGCGTGCAAATTATGTTAATGATTTAAAAAAATATAAGCCAAATGTTCATGTTATTGGTGTAGGAAACAGTGAAAATGATATTCCTATGCTTAATGAATGTGATATTGGTTTCTATTTCGGAAAAAGAGAAGATATAGAGAATCATGAAAAAATAATTCATGTAAACGGAGAGCCTATAGAAAAATTTTATAAAGAAATTATTGGAGCCCTGGGCGAGGTTTTCTAAAGCTTCTTCGAAGCTTCTTTTTCAAAAAAAGAAGCTTCAGCAAGAAAAATTGTCTTTCTTGATGCAACTTCTTTTTTAAAGAAGTTGCAAAGAAGGTTCTTTGAACTCGCGACCTTTTCCTTACCAAGGAAACGCTCTTTTCTGCATTTGTACCAGCTGAGCCACCAGGGCATTTAAATTATTTTACTTTTAAATATATTTATTTATTTTTTTAAACTTAAAAATGGTAAAAAAGTAAATTTTAAATATATTTATAATGAAATGTTTTCTTTAACCGAAAATTAAAAGAGGTGATTATTAATGTTTGAAGAAATAGTTATAGTTGGTGAAAAAGAAGAAAATGGTAAAAAAATAGTAAAAACATATTATGCTAAAAAAGGTGATGATTTAAGTAAATATAAAAGCAATTTAATTAACAATGGATTTAAAGAAATAAATATATATGAAGTTCTTTAATTTTTTATAAATTCTTTTAATTTTTTCTGTCTTGTAAAATATTTTAAAATTGCGCTTTTTTCTATCCATTTATTTAATTTTATATTCATTTTTTTATTTATAAAATCAAAAACTTCTTTAATTGAATTAAAATTTATTGGTTTTGTTTTTAATGCAGCACGTACACTTTCTCTAACATTCCAAACTCCAACAGGCATTATATACCCTGGTCTTGATTCTCTAAGAATAACAACTCCAGCCTGTCTTTTTTCTTTATTTAATAATTCATTTACAGCAAGACGTGCTGCATAATAACAACCACCAATTTCTGCATATTCTTTTTTTCCTTCATAAAATTCATGGGAGGAAACAATCCAAATATTTTTTCCATTAGGATTCCAAACAGTTCCCGGCCACCAGGCTTCTATTAATTCATAACACCAATTTGTTGGAAGAAAAATGATTATCCAATTATTATCTAAATTTTCAAAATTATAAATTCTAAACTCATTTATAATAGGAAATCTTTTTGTATTTTCTATAAGATTTTTAGATATTAGACTATCTACAGCTGTAATAGCCCATCTAGTTGGTACTAACTTTCTCTTTTTTTCTATTCCAAGTAAACCAACAGATAAAGCTTTTTGTATTTTTGAAATTAAAACGTTATTTTCATAAAGATAAAGAATCGCATCTTTAGCATTTAAATCAGAATCATAATAAGTTTTTTCTAATTTTTTATTTGTTTTTGATTCAGAATAATATTTTATTTCTTTAATATATGCAGAAGGTCCAAAAGGTTGTATATCATCATTTAAAATTATATTTCCAGAAGGTTTATTTTTAAATTTAGCTTCTATATCCAAAGAACTTTCAGATAAAACAGATTCTCTTATCTCATTTATAATTTTTGGTGCATTTTCAAGATTTTTCACATTAACTAAAATTTTTCCTCTTATAAGAGAAAATCTAAAATCAACAATTTCATCTATTTTTTTACCAACCCATTCTTCAGGAGTATCTAAAATAGAAGTATCTCCAATTTTTGGAGGTATTAATGGTCCAATAAAAACTTTAGGATATCCATATGAACCAACAAAAACTCCTGGAGGAGAAGACCCTAAAATTTCATTTGAGTTTAATACTTGTTTAATTTTTTGTTGTGAATATAATTTTATAAGGATAGGACATCTTTCTTTTCCACAAAGCAATTTAGTTCCTTTACAAGCTACACAAATAGAACCAGACTTAGAATTAAATATATCTGAATCCATATTTTAATTTAGTCAATTAAAATTAATAAATTATAACTACTTATAAAAATTTGGGGGTGAAAAATAATGTTTGATTTTTATGAAGAAATGAAAAAGTTAAAAAAAGAAATGAATAGAATGTTTAAAGAATTTGATACTTTAAGTAAACAGTTTGAAAATATTAAATTCGATAAAGAAAATTTTAGACAACCTCTAATAGATTTAAAAGAAACAGATTCTGAATTAATAGCTTCTGTAGAAATTCCTGGAGTAAATAAAGAAGATATTCAATTAAAAGTAACTGAAGATTCACTTGAAATTAAAGTAGAAAGAAAACAAGAAGTAAAAATACAAAAAGAAAACTATTTTAAAGCAGAAAGAGCATATAGAGGATTTTATAGAAAAGTTATATTACCAGTAAAAATTATTCCAGAAAAAACAAAAGCAAACTACAAGGATGGAATACTTGAAATTATTATGCAAAAAGCTGAAGAAAAGAAAATAAAGAAGGAAAGAAAAATAGAAGTAAAATAATTTTTAAAAAATCATTTAAGTAACACACAGATTTTTATAAAAATTTATAAACATAACTAATTAACACGTATCTTTTTAAATATCTATTTAAATATATTTTTAAATAAATTTCCTTTATAAAGGAGGTTTTAAAATGGCTTATGGTATAAAAGTTGAAAATATTGTTGCTTCTGCCTCATTAAATACTCAAATAAAACTTGAAAAATTAGTTCAAAGCTGGGAGAATGTAGAATATGAACCTGAACAATTTCCAGGTCTTGTATATAGAATTCCTTCCCCAAAAGTTGCCCTATTAATATTTTCAAGCGGAAAAATAGTCTGTACAGGAGCAAAATCTCCTTCTGATGTTAAATCAGTTATATCAAAAGTTGCTGGAAAATTAAATAAGCTAGGATTTAAAACAGGAAAAAAATATAATATAAAAATTGAAAATATTGTTGCCTCAGCAAAATTAGGAAGAGAATTAAACTTAGATATGATAGCATTTACAATAGAAAATACAGAATATGAGCCAGAGCAATTTCCAGGTTTAGTTTTTAGATTAGATGATCCAAAAATGACATTTCTTTTATTTGGAAGTGGGAAAATAATTTGTACTGGAGGAAGAAGTATTGCGGATATAGAAAGAGCAATTGGAAGACTTGATAAAAAATTAAGAGAAGTTGAAAGACAAAAGAAATTTTAATTTTTTTAAAACAAAACTTTAAATTCTTTAAGTTTTATTAATTTTAATAATTGAGGTAAGTTCTATGATTGAAAATGTATTTGAGGAAGATTTAGAAGTTCAACTTTTTGAGGATTTTTTAAATTTATATTATAAAAATAAAATGGAAGCAGCCATTCTTGAAGGTAAAAAATCATTTGAAATAGATTATTCAGATTTAGCAAAATTTAATCCTGAGCTTGCTGAAAAAATTTTAAACAATCCAACTCCTACTTTTAATTCATTAAAATCTGCAATAAAAAAAATTGATTTAGTAGTAGAACAACCTATAATTTTAGAACCAAGAATAAAAAATCTTCCTGAAGATGTTAATATAAGAATAAGAAATATTCGTTCTGAACATATAGGAAAATTTATATGCATAGAAGGTATAGTTAGACGTGCTTCAGAAGTACGTCCAGAAATTTTAGAAATAGAATATAGATGTCAAGAATGTGGAAGAAAAATTTCTGTAGAGCAAAAAGAAAAAACAATAAAACAGCCTGAAGTCTGTGAATGTGGAAAAAGAGGAAAATTTGAAGAAGTTGATAAAAAAAGATTTGATGCAAGATGGATTGTTTTAGAAGAAACCTTTGAAGTTGCAAGTGGGGAAAAATTGGGGGAAATAAGAGTTTATTTAAAAAATGATCTAACAACTCCAGAAATGCAAAGAAAAACAGATCCAGGAAACAGATTAAAAATTACAGGAATTGTTAAAGAATTAAAAAAATTTACAAAAGGAAAAATGAGGACAGATATGGATATTTATTTAGAAGCAAATCATATTGAAAATATTGAAATTGAATGGGAAGAAGTAGTTATTTCCCCTGAAGATGAAGAAAAAATAAAAGAGCTTGCAAAAAATCCAGACATATATAATATTTTAGTATCTTCTATAGCGCCATCAATATACGGAATGGATGATATAAAGAAAGCAATAGTATTTCAACTTTTTGGCGGAGAAAGAAGAATATATCCTGATAAAACAAAAGTAAGAGGAGATATTCATATATTATTATTAGGTGATCCATCCACTGCAAAATCCCAATTACTAAAACTTGTTTCTAACATAATACCTAGAGGAAAGTATGTTAGTGGTCATGGAACAAGTGCAGCAGGTTTAACTGCAACTGTAATTAAAGATGAAGAATTTTTAGGCGGTTGGGTATTAGAAGCAGGAGCAATGGTATTAGCAAACAAAGGAATTCTTGCTATTGATGAATTTGATAAAATGTCTAAAGAAGATCAAATTGCTATGCATGAAGCATTAGAACAACAAACTATTTCTATTGCAAAAGCATCTATAGTAGCCACTCTTCCAGCTCAAGTTTCGGTTCTTGCTGGTGCAAATCCAAAATTTTCAAGATTTGATAGATTTAAATCAATTTCAGAACAAATTGATATTCCTCAAACTTTATTAAGCAGATTTGATTTAAAATTTGCTCTTTTTGATATTCCTGATATTGAAAAAGATGAAAAAATAGCAGATCATATAATGAAAACTAGATTAAATCCAGCATCTGTTGAACCAATCATAAAACCAGAATTTTTAAGAAAATATATAGCTTATGCAAGAAAAAATATACATCCAGAACTTACACAAGAAGCACTTGAAAGAATTAAAAAATTTTATATTGAAATGAGAAGTATGTATTCAAGTGCAAAAGATGCAGTACCAATAACATTAAGGCAACAAGAAGCATTAATAAGATTAGCAGAAGCTTCTGCTAAAATAAGACTTTCTGATAAGGTTACAATAGAAGATGCTGAGCGTGCCATAGAGATAATGAATGTATCTATTAGACAACTTGGTTATGATGTCGAAACACAAAAATTTGATGTAGATAAGCTTGAAGGTGGAATGCCCGCAAGTCAAAGAAATAAAATTACTATTGTCCTTGATACCATAGAAGAACTTGAAAAATCTTTAGGAAAACAAATACCTTTAAATGAACTTCTTTTAGAATTAGAAGATAATGGTATAGGAAAGAATGAAGCAGAATCTTTAATAAATAAATTACAACAAGGAGGTCTTATATTCTTTCCAAGACAAGGTTATATTCAAAGAATTTAAATATTTTTTATTTCTTCTTTTGCTCTAATTCTTTCAATTGATTCATTTATCATTCTTACACTTGTTGCTAAATCTGGAAGTGTTTCTTTAAATACCTTTTCAACAGCACTAATCTTACCTTCTATTTCTTCCATTTTTCCAGAACTTTCATCTAGTTTTTCTAATAATGTTTTTTCTCTTTCTTTTAAACTAACTTCTATTTCATCTATCTTATGTCTTAAATTTTCTATTTTTTCTTCTAACATCATATCTTTTCTTTCAAAATCACTAAATCTTTCCTCAAGTATTGCAAATTTTTCAGACACAATTCCTTCAACAACTTCCTCTAATGTAATTTCTGTTGCAGGAGAAGGAATTTCTGGTTTTGGTGCAATTTCTTCTGGTTTTTCTTCAAAAGTATATTTTTCTTCTTTAGGAGCATAACCAGGAGCAGTAGGAAGTTCTATTGGTGGTTTTTCAACCATAAGAATACGTTCTGGTGGAACTCCTAATGGAGTTGGTAAATTATGTTTTGGTGGCTCTGCTGGTTTTGGCGTTGATATTTCAGTTATTTCAAAACTAGGAGATGGTACAGGAGGTGTTATTTCTGGTTGTGGGTGTCTAGGAATAGGTGTTGTTTGAGGTGCACCAGTCACCTCTGTTTTTAAAACTTCTCTAAAACCTTGTACTATCTGTTCTCGAGTATAACCTCTTTTTAATAATTCAGAAATTATCATTTGTTCAGACATTCCTGCTTTCATAAAAGCTCTAATTTCGTTCACAGGAATTTGTTGAATTGTAGAAGGTTGTTTTTCTTCTTTTTTCTGCCCAAATAAAAAAACCATTAAATATCACCTTAAATTTTAATATTTTTAATAATTTAAAAACCTTTCCAAACTTTATTTTTCTTTTTCTAAAATAGTATATAATACTAATATAGTTATTATTACAAAGAATAATAGTCCGACTAAATTAACATTTTGTAATAAATTTGGAATTCCAATATATGCCGGACCGCCAATACTTATAAAAACAAATAATGCTATTAAAAAAAATGCAAATAGCCAATATTTTTCATGAGTTCTGAAAACATGCTCTTGTACTTGTGGTCCATATTTTCCTGCACCCACTGTAAATTTTGTTAATCCAGTTATTTCTAGAAATACAATTAAAATCATCAATCCTAATATTAAAATTAATAATTCTTTACCAAGACTTGAAATTAAATTAATTAAACCCGATGGAACAGCAAATAAAATAAGTAGAGAAAGGGAAATAGATATTAATGCTCTTGCAGCACTGTTTTTTGGTACCTTTGCAGTTGAAGTTATTCCATAAATTATTGCAAATGATAATAACCATAATAATATATCCTCTATTCCAAGTCTTGTTAATATTGAATAATCTACTGCCATTTTAATCACCCTTTTCTAATACTAACCATAATATAGCAATTATAATTGCTATTATAAAAAATATTCCTGTTTGTTGAAACATATTTAAATTAATATTCCATCCTAAAAGATTAAATCCACCTGAAGCTAAAAATATAATAATTGCTATTATAACAAATATTGCTAGGAAATATTTTGAATAATATTGGAAAATGTTTACTTCTACAGGTTTAGGAATTTCTTTCCCTTCTTTATCTCTTTCTATTATAACAACCCTTTTTCTCATTCCAATCGCTTCTAAAAACACAATAAAAACTAAAATTCCTAATACTGTTAAAATTAGTGCTGAGCTCATTTTTGAAAGCACAGCAACCATAGTAGCTGGTGCAGAAAACATTACAAAAAATGCTAATACTAATGAAATTATTGCTCTTGCTGCTTTACTTTTAGGGATTTCAGAATGTGAAAGCAATCCATAAACAATTGAAAATGTTAAAAGCCAAATTACCATATCCGGTAACCCAAGTCTTTCTAATGCTGTAATCTCTACCATTTAATCACCTTTTATTTCTTTTCTTCTTTTATTACTAAAACCCATACTGCTAATATCATTATTATTAAAAATAAAAATATACCCAATAGTGTTTCATTCATAGCTATATTTGGAAATCCAATTAATTGTAATCCACCAGCAGATATAAAACCTATTATTACTAAAATTATTAAAGCAGATGCAAAAAGTTTATAGTGTGCAGAAAATACATTTTTCTCACCGGCTTTTAGTTGAGTCATTTCAAAAAATATTAATAAAACAAATATTCCTACTGCAATTACAATAAAAATTGATATCATAGTTGATATAAAAGAGGTTACTGCTGTCGCAGCAGCTGCAAATAAAACCATAAATGCAGATATTATAGAAATTACTCCTCTTGCTGTAATAGATCTAGGAAGATTTATGTGGGATAGAATTCCATAAACAACTGAAAGTACTAATAACCATAATAATATTAGCGGAAAACCTGCTGCTTTCATGTTTAAAATAAATGCTTCTATTGGACTTACCATAGAAAAAATAAAGAAATAATAAAATTTAAAGGTTTCGCTTTCTATTTTTCTTTTTCCTTTTCTTTTGCTTGTGCTTCTTTTAAAGCAGCCATTTCAGATAATGTATGATATTTTATGATACTGTAAATTAATACTAATATAAAAATTAAACCCACAAGAAACATTAAATTTTCCTGATTTCCTATAAACGGAATATTTGATGGAAAATATCTTATTACATACCAACCTATACTAAACAATAGTAAAAGTGCAACTACAGATGGCACAATATCAAATAAACTTACTGATGATTGAAGTTTAATTCCAAATATTTTGAAAATAAATGCAATAAAAAATAAAATTATAAAAATCCAAACCATTGAGGGAAGATACATCCAAATCATACTTACAAATGGTTGATAAGAAATTGCAAAAATTGCAAGCGCAAATGAAATTAATGTATTAACTGCTCTTGAAAAAATTTTTGATAAATTTAAAACTCCAAAAACAACTGCAAAGATAAATACAAATAAGATTATCATTTGAGAAGTTGGATCAATTGTTCCAAGAGAAGTATAAACCAAATTTATCATCCCTCAAGTTCTCTAAGTTTAGATTCTAATTCTATTTTTGTTTGCTTTAATCTTTGAAGTTCTAATTGTAAATATGGATTTCTTTCAAGTTTTGGATCTCCTTCAAGAGTCTTAATTTGTTTGTTTACTTTTTCAATTTCTTTTTCTAATATTTCAATATCTTTTTGTTTTCCTGTTGTTTTTTTAGCAATTATTTTTCCAGCTTCCTGGGCTACTCCAGCAATTCCTCTTATAGTAGATGGTTTTATAAACATCGAAATTATGAAAAATAATACTCCTAATATTAGTAGTATTTGAAATGATGAAACAAAAATTGGTATTAAAAATGTTCCATACCAACCGCTCCAAATAATATATAAATATACAGTTAACATTAAAACTGTTTCAATTGCTCTGTGTCCTCCGATAATTCTAAAAACAGTTGCTTTTGCAAATAAAATAAGAAAAAGAAATAATATTATATGTGGTATTAATATAAGATAAAGTAATTTATCTTGAACTAAAGGATATCTTGAAATTAAACTAGGGCTTATTCTTAAAATATCAACCAATACTAAAGTTATTATATCTGTTGGCATATAAAATATTAAATTATTTTTATATTTAAATATTTCAGTTAAAAATTTTTAGTTTATATTAATAAAAATTTTTGATTTTTCACTATTAACCAAATGCTACACCGTAATTTGCTTCCAATATATTCTTATTACTATAGTCTATACTCTTCTTCAAATTTTTTTGTAGTGTCTAAATATTGTGATAAAAGTTTAATCTCATTTATTTTTTGTATATACCTATTATAAACTTTTTGTGCTGCATTATCATATATTAAAGAAATATTTACGCTCGGATTAGAGCCTTCTTTATAACCTAATATAAATGAAGCAACTGGAGAAAGCATATCAATCATTGGTACAATTGGATCTACTTGTGCATAAAAATTCAAATTTGGTACTTGCGGATAAATTACATTTGTCCCAAAAACAAATGTTTTATTAGGAATATTTTGAATATCATCCCAAACAGTATTTGGATCTTGCTTTCCAGGAATAAGCCACTTCCATATTCTATATAATTTTTCTGCTAAATCTTCTTGATTTTCAAATGTAATAGTTACACTATTATTTTTAATATTAATATCAGATTTACTTTCGCTCATATTATATATTTACTTCTAAGTAGTATATAAAGCTTTCGGTTTATTTCGTTTTTTAGAATACTCCCAAATCTTTACAAATTTCTAAAATTGCCCAGGCCCAAATTATAGCTTCAAAGGATCTAACTAAATCCCCGGTTTCTAAAAAATGTTTAGAATCAGCAACATAAGCTTTCATATTTTCTAACATAGATTGTGCAGATGCAGAAGAAGGTTCTATTTTTTGAATTTCTGGTTCTATTTTATCAATCCATTTTTGTATATCCTCTGGTTTTATAGTATTATTCATATTTATCTTATTTTTCCTATTTTATATCCAAGTTCTGCTTCTTTTTTTCTTAATTCTGCAACAGCCTTTCTAAATTTAATATATCTTCTTCCTGATTCTATTATAAGAAGCCAACCAAGAATTATAAATAAAATCCCAGATATAAAATAAAAAATTCCTTCCATAAATTTCATTATAATTAATCCAACAGAAGTAAAAGCTAAACCAGTTTGCATATAAGAATGCATTGTTCTTTCTCTTGAAAGTAAAGTTTGCTCTTCAGCTAATAAAATTTTTATTTTTTCTCCATTCCTTTTCATAAATTTTAATTATTATTTTTTAATTTATAAAACCTTATGTATATTTTTAATATATGGAAATTGAAATAGATTTTAGAAAGTCTGCTCAGGAAAATGCAGAAAAATATTTTGAGGAAGCAAAAAAATATAGAAAAAAGATTGAAACATTAGAAAAGGAAATTGAAAAATCAAAGAAAGAAATTGAAAAATTAAAAGAAGAAAAAATAGAAAAAAAAGAGCCATTGAAAAAAAGAAAGCCTCGTGGAAAATGGTATGAAAGCTATAGATGGATGTTTACAACAGAGGGTTTTCTTGTAATTGGAGGAAAAGATGCAAGACAAAACGAATTAATATATACAAAAAGAATAAATGAAAAAGATATAGTTTTGCATGCAGATATACATGGAGCTCCGTTAACAGTAGTAAAAGCAGAAGAAAATAGATTACCAACACCTTTAGCAATAAGAGAAGCAGCAGAATTTGCAGCAGCATACAGTTCTGCTTGGAAATCAGGAATAGCAGAAGTTGATGTTTATTGGGTTAGACCAGAGCAAGTAAGTAAACAACCGCCGCCAGGCCAGTTTTTACCAAAAGGATCTTTCATGATATATGGACAGAAAAACTATCTTAAAAAAATGGAATTAAAACTATCCATTGGAATAAAAATTGAAAAAAATAAAGAAGGGAATTTATTTGCAAAAGTTATTGCTGGAAATGTGCAATCTGTAAATAAACATGCAAAATATTTTATTACTATTATACCAGGTGATAAATCTCAAGATGAAATTGTTAAAGAAATTAAAAGAAATTTATTATTAAAAGCATTACCTGAAGATAAGCCATTAATAGAAGCAATTGAAGACGATGAAATAAAAAAAATGCTTCCTCCAGGAAATTCAGAAATTGTAAAGTGATAAAAATGGGTTTTAGGGGATTTATAAGAGATATTCTTATTTTATATGTTTGTATTTTCTCTCTTTTTAATATTTTTTCAGAAAATTTTAAAACAGATATATTTTTTACATTCTCTGTTTTTTTGCTTTTATTTTTAACTATTTGGTTTTTATTTGAAAAAATAGGATTCTTTTAAAATTTATTTTACTTCTTAAAGGGAAGTAATTATTTAAAGTTTTTTTATCATACAAATTATTAATCATTATTAAGGCATTTTTATTCCAATAATTTTTGATTGATTATTAAACATACTTACCCCATATACACAATCAGCTGCAGAAATTGTTTCATCATTATGCGAAATTACAATAAATTGAGCGGTTTCTGAATATTTTTTTATAATTTCTGCAATTTTTCTAGAATTTGGTTTATCTAATGCTGCATCTATTTCATCTAAAACATAAAATTGTGCTGGTTTGTATTGCTGAATTGCAAATAAAAATGCAAGTGCTGCAAGTGTTTTTTCTCCACCAGAAAGAGAATCTATATTTAATGTTTTCTTTCCAGGTGGCGTTGCTTCAATTATTAACCCAGCTTCATTTAAATTTTGAATTTCAGTATTTTCAGAATAATATTCTAATTTTAAATTAGATTCTCCTCCGCACAATTCTTTAAATATTTTCTTAAAATGAAATGCAATTCCATTTAAAGTTTGCATGAAAATATTTTTTCTTTGAGACTCAATTTCAGCAATTACTTGTAGAATTTTATTCCTCTCTTCTAATAATGCATTTACTTTTGAAGACATTTCATCATAACTTTCTTTAAGCTTCTTCCACTCTTCTATTGCACGCATGTTAATTGGGCCTAGTTTGTTTATTTTTATACGTAAATCATTTTCTATACTCTGTAATTTTATAATATCATTTTCTTTTAAAATTTCTGCTTCCTTAAAATTTGAAAATTCTGTTTTTATATTTTCTAATTCAGCTTCTAATCTAGCTTTTTTTAATTGAAAATTCTGAATTTCCTGAGAAATATTAAGTTGATTTTCTGCTAATTCCTTTCTTTTCATTTTTAATTGTAATAATAATCTTTCAGTCTGTGTTCTCATTTTTTGAATATCATCGAATTCAGATGTTCTTGCTATTTGTTTTTTAGACAACTCATTTAACTTTTCTTCAGCAATTTTTATTTCTTCTATTATTTTTTGCATTTCTAAATTATTTTGATTAATATTCTTTTCAATTCTTTCAATTTCTAATGATTCAAAAGTTTTCTTTTTAGAATAAAAGCCACCAACAATAGAGCCTGATTTATCTATTAAATCTCCATCAAGAGTAACGCATCTTACATTTCCTATACCAATTTTTTTAGCTACATCTATATTTTCAATTATAAGAGTATCTCCTAATACAAAAGAAATAGCATTATAATATTTTTTATCAAATTTTACTAGATTTATTGCAATATCTATAACTCCATTTTCTTTTAAATATTTTTTTACTTCAGAATCATTTCTTGGATGGATTTTATCCAATGGTAAAAATGTTGCCCTTCCAATTTTTTTAGATTTTAAATATTTAATACATTCAATAGCAGTATCAATATCTTTTACTACAATATCATTTAAATGCTGTCCTGCAGCAATTTCTATAGCAGTTTTATATTTTTCTTCAGTTTGTATAAGAGAACCAAACGTACCATATATACCAGACCATCCAAGTTTTAAAATTTCTTTAATAACTGGATTTGTATCTATAGCAAACGCAGAAAGTTTTTCTTTAAGTTGCACTAATCTTTCATTGTCTGCTTTAATAAATTCAATCCTATCTTTTCTTCTAGAAATTTCTGATTTTAATTGTTCTATTTGTCTTAATAGTTCTATTTCATCTTTTCTTTCTATAAGTTGTTTTGTACTTTCAGAAGATTTTTTCTCTAATTCCTCTATACTTTTATCTATTTCTTTTATTTCATTGTCTAATTCTTCACATATTTTTGATTTTTCTTTTATAATTTCTTCTAATTTTTTCATTCCTAATTCTGCTTCTGTTAATCTTATTTTAGAAATAGTTGCGCGAACAGCATCAAGTTCCTTTGATAATCTTTCAAATTCTTCTGCTGCTTCTTTTTCTTTTTCAAGCTTTTTAAGTATAGCAAATCTTTCATTAAGAGTTATTGTTGCTTCTTTAAGTCTTTCTTCTACAACAGAAAGTTCTTTTTGAGCTTTCTCTCTTTTTTCATCAAATTCAGCTATTCCTGATATTTCATCTATTATTTCCCTTCTTTCAATTGGACTCATTTCAATAATTTCTGTTATATCTCCTTGTAAAATTATATTATGACCGTCTGGATGAATATTTCCTGCTCTTAAAATTTCTATTATTTTTTCTCTTGTAACAGTATTACCGTTTAGTTTATATATAGAAACACCTTTTCTATTAATAGATCTTGAAATAGTTATATGCTCTTCTTCTAAAGGAAAAATTTTATCAGAATTGTTTAAAACTAAAGATACTTTTGCATATTCAGCCGGTTTATCTCCATTATAAATAAGTTGTGATAATCTATCAGCACGCATGCTTTTAGCAGACGTTCTACCTAAAACAAAACATATAGAATCTAAAATATTTGATTTTCCTGAACCATTAGGTCCACAAATCAGCGAAAAGTTTGTAGGAAACTCTATTATTGTTTTCTTAGCAAATGATTTAAATCCTTGCATTTCTAACCTTTCTATTCTTGGCATATTAATTATTCATTTTATAATAAATTTAAAAGTTGTTATGGTGGGCCTGCTGTGATTTGAACACAGGTTTCGAGGTCCCGAACCTCGAGTCCTACCATTCTAGTAAACTATGGCTAGACTACAGGCCCTGTTTAAATTTTTTGTTTGACTTTGTATATTTTAAAGTGTTCAAAATTTATATCTGTAATTTAAGATATCCAAAAATTCAGTTTACAAAATATATGATTTTTTTTCATATACAAATTAAACTCTTCTCCACATGCTCCAAAAAGTATTTTAGAATTTATAAAATCTTTTTTACACCCTTTTTTTATTTTCTTTAAAAAGATAAGATGTAAAATTTGATGAATTAAAATTTTTTCATAATTTTCCATAATTAAATTATGATATAAAGGATTAAGAAATAATATATAATCACATGTATAATTATCAAAAGATGTTGCTGAAATACTTTCATTTATTTTATCAATTGTCATTAAATTATTTGAATATTCTTGCTTAATTTGTATGTTAAACTTTGAATTTTTATAAATCAACTTACAAATCTTTTTTATAAATTTTTTAATTTTCTTTAACTCTTTTTTAGAAAATTTTACAAATTTTTTATTTTTATATTTATAAACAATAAGATTATCTAAAATACATTTATCTGATTTTTTTAATTTTGAATTAAAATTTATTCTAATATAATATTTTTTAAACCAAAAACCAAA
>JAHLMR010000011.1 GCA_018920255.1 Candidatus Aenigmatarchaeota archaeon
ATTCTCTTCCTGCTTCTTCTCCAGCAATTTTACATTCTTTACTTTCTGGGTCTTCCCAGCAACTAGAAGCAACATTATAAACATGATAACTTCCTACTATTAATAAGCTTATAAGAGAAACTAAAGCAACTGCAGTTGGATAAGTTAAAGGAATTCCAAGACCTGAACAAATTTCAACAGCAAGAGCTGCAACTAAAAGTATTATTACTGCAGAAATAGCTATTTTTATACCTAAATTTGTTAATGTTCCAACTGGATCTCTTTTTAAATCATCAATAAAGCTATTAATACCATTAATAATTCCATTACCAAAGCCAATTAATGAATTAATAATTCCTTTCCTTGTATTTTCATTTGAAAGTAATAAGCTTAAAATTACAAACAAAAACCCTCCTGGTATTATACTTGAAATGACTATTGAAAAAAGAGCCAAAAACAAATCCGAGACTCCAAAATCCGGATTAAAAGGTACTGCAAATCCGGGCAAAGAAAAGGATAGTATAAATAAGAAAATGAAAAGAAATTGGCGTTTGCCAAGCATTTTTGCCCCCATGATAAGTAATTTGATTTGCTGATATATAAAGATTTTGTAATGTTGAAATTAATGAAAGTAACAATAAAATTATTCTTTATTATTAAGAAATTAATTTTTAAACTTTTATTTCTCTTAATCTTTTTATTCTTTCTTCAATAGGAGGATGTGTACTAAATAAATTAATTATAAAATTACTGCTAAATGGATTTACTATCCATAAATGTGAGGTAGCATAATTTCCATTTATTGGATGTTTTTTAGAAATTTCAAAAATTTTTTCTAATGCAGAAGCTAATGCATTTGGTTTTTTTGAAATTAAAGCACCAGTATAATCTGCAGCATATTCTCTAGTTCTTGAAATAGCAAGCTGTATAAGCATTGCAGCAAACGGTATAAATATAATTAATGGTAATAATAAAATATTGTTTCTGTTTCTATCACCGAAAGTTGAATACCATGCAAATTGAGCAAGATAAGAAATTGCACCTGCTATAGTTGCTGAAATTGTTGCAATTAATGTATCACGATTTTTTATGTGTGCTATTTCATGTGATAAAACTCCTTCTATTTCCTCTTCATTTAAAATATTTATAAGACCCCTTGTTACTGCAAGGGCTGAATTTTTTGGATTTCTTCCTGTTGCAAACGCATTAGGTACAGGTAAATTTACAATATATAATTTTGGAATAGGTATTTTTGCTTCGTTTGCTAATTTTTTTACTATATTTTCAAGTTTTTTATCTTTGTATTCCTTTGCTCCATATATGCTTAAAACTATTTTATCAGACCAAAAATAAGTAATAAAATTTAAAATGAATGCTAAGAAAAATGCTAATGAAAGACCAACCATTCCTCCTAAAATAAATCCTATTCCCATAAACAATGCTGTAAGTAAACCTAATAAAAATGCTGTTTTTAATAATGACATAATTATAATTAAATATCTTTAGTTTTTAAATTTTTCTATTAAACTTATTATTTCATTTGTAAATTCTTTTATTTTTGAAAAATTCTCTAACTTTCCACTTATAGAAATTCTTAGTATTGGTTCTGTATTAGAAAATCTTATAAGACAAGTGCTTAAATCATCAAAAATAAATTTAATTCCATCTAATTTTTCAGTTTTATATTTTTTAGAATATTCTTCAATAGTATTAATTATTTCTTTTTTATTATTCTCATTAATTTTAATTTTACAATTTTCAAAGAAAATTTTTGGATAGTCAGAATAAAGTTCACTTATTTTTTTATTTTCAAGAAATAAAATATTTGAAATTTTAATAAATGTATAAAATGCATCCTCTAAATAATTACATTCTTTAAAATAAAAATGATTTGATCTTTCTGCACCAATATCAGCATTTTCTTGCTTAACTTTATTCAGCAATGTTCTTCCAACTGCAGTTTCTAATCCTACTATTTTTCTTTTTTTCAACTCTTCTTTAAAAAATTCTGAAAAGCTTACTTCATATACGAATTTTTTTGGATTTAAATATTTTATAAAAATATAAGAAATTAATTCACCATCAATAATTTCTCCATTTTCATCTAAAAATACTATTCTATCAGCATCACCATCAAAAGCAATTCCAAAATCTAATTTATTTTCTTTAATAACCTTACTTAATTCTTTTAAATTTTCTTTATTTGGTTCTGGCTCATGACAAGGAAAATTTCCATCTATATTTTTATTTAAAATAATACAATTTTCATTTTTTATTAAATCATAAAATACTATTGAGCCAACTCCATTTGAAAAATCAACTGCAAATTTCAAATTTTTAAAATTTGATTTTTCTTTTAAAAAGAATAAATGTTTATTTTTATAGTATGATCCATCTTCTAATTTTCCTTTTTCATTTAAAGAAATTTCTAAATTATCTATAATTTCATTTTCGTTTAAAATAATTAAATTTTTAAATTTATCATAAATTTTTAGTCCGTTATATTCTTTTGGATTATGACTTGCTGTTACTTGTAAATGTAAATCAAAATTTCCATTTATCATCGCAAAATTAAATGTAGAAGTAGAAACTTCGCCTAAAAAACATACGTTAACTCCATAAAATAAAAAGGTATTTATTAAACTATTTGCAAGTGATTCACTTCCCATTCTTCCATCTCTTCCAATTAAAACTTTTTTCGGTTTAAATAATTTTATACATGTTTTAGCTATTTTTGAAAAAATCTCTTCGTTAACTTCTTCAGGATATTTTCCTCTAATATCATAAGCTTTAAAAATTGACATTCATATCACATTTTTCTAGCATTAATTAAAGCCTCTTCATTACCTATATCAGATCTTTTTCCCTTTAATGTATAAATTCTAAATTTTTTTATTTTATTATACTCTAAAATTGCATCTGTTAAATAATATTCTCCTGTTTTTTCATTAGGTTTTATTTTATCTAAAATTTTAAAAAAATCTTTTGTAATTTTAATAACTCCAACAAAAATTTTCCCCTTTCCTGTTTCAGTTTTTTCTTTAATTTCTTTTAAATATCCATTTTCTTCTATTATTTTTCCATACTTAGAAACATCATCAACTTCTTTAACACCTATAATTAGTTCATCTTTTTTAAATTCTTCTAACGTATCTTCAAAATATTCATCAGCATATGTAATTAAAATATAATCATCAGTAATATATTTTGATGCTGTTTTAACAGCAGATGCTGTACCATATTTATTTTCTTGAACTATGTAATTTACTCCTGGATGATATCTTTCTAAAAAGCCAATAATTTCTTCTTTTAAATATTTTACTATAACAAAAATATTTTTATTGTCTATACCTAAAGAATTAAGCTTATCAATATGATGTGTTAATAATGTTTTTCCTTTAATAGTAAAAAGTGGTTTAGGTACTAAATTAGTATATGGTCTTAATCTTATTCCTTCACCTGCAGCTAAAATTATAGCTTGCATTTTATTCACCATTAAAATCAATTCTAAATTCAAACCCCCATTTTTTAAAGCCTAATTTTTCATAAAGTTTATGAACGTTTTCTCTTGTTTCTCTACTTGTTGCAATTATTTTATAGCAACCTAAATTCTTTGCTAATTCAATTGCTTTTTTTACTAATTCTGTTCCTATACCTTGACCTCGCATACTTTCATCAACAAACACATCTTCAAGAAGTGCATATGGATTTTTATGAAGTTCATTTCTTATTAGAAAAATAAAACATCTTCCAATTTCTTTCTTATCTTTTACTACAGAAATTTTATAATATTCTGAATTTCCTTTTTCTATATTCATTTAATCACCTCATAAAACAGTTACACTTTTAGCTAAGTTTCTTGGTCTATCTGGATTAAAGCCACGTAAAATAGCAAGTTGATATGCTAAAAGTTGCATTGGTATTATTTGATAAATTAAATTTGATATTCCATCTTCTGGTACTTTTATCCAGATATCAAAAATTTCAGAATTTGTACTGCTTACTCCAATTATAAATGCCCCTCTACTTTTAAGCTCTAATGCATTAGAAATTATTTCTTTTTCTTTTCCTAAAAATACAATACATGGAGTTCCTTTTTCTATTAGTGCAATTGGTCCGTGCTTAATTTCTCCTCCTGGAAATGCTTCTGCATGAATATAAGAAATTTCTTTTATTTTTAATGCAGCCTCAAGTGATGTTACATAATTAATTCCTCTTCCAATTAAAAAAATACTTTTTGAGTTTTTTAATTTTTCAGCAACCTTTTTAATATATTCGCGTCTTGATTCGGCTAAAAGTTCATAAACCTTATTTTTTATTTCATCTATATTTATAGAACTATCGTTTGAAAGAAGTTTATATATTAAAATAAAAATAATAAGTTCTGCAATATATGCTTTTGTTGAAGCAACACCTATTTCTGGACCAGCATTCATATATAAACAAATATCACTTTCTCTTTCTAGTGAACTTCCTTTTACATTTACAACTGAAAATATTTTACATCCTTTTTCCTTTGAAAATCTAATTGCATCTAAAACATCTGCTGTTTCTCCAGATTGAGATACTGCAATAACTATATCATCTTTTTTAAGAATATTTCCAAAATTTTTAAATTCTGATGCAATAAAAACATGTGCTATTATTCCAAGTTTTGAAAAAAGATATTTTGCTGCAAGACATGCATGATAAGATGTGCCAGCAGAAACCATAAAAATTTCTTTTTTCTTAGAAATTTCAAAAACAAATTTATTTAATTTATTAATATCCTGTTTTGTTGCTTTTTCTATTACATCCTTTTGTTCTAAAATTTCTTTTATCATATAATGATCAAAACTACCTTTTTCTATTGCAGAAAAATTTATTTCAATTTTTTCAATTTTTCTTTCAATTTTTCTTTTAAACAAATTTTCTATTTTATATTTATTTTTTTCTAAAACAACAAAATCATAATTTTTTAGAAATACTACATTATTTGTATATTTAATAAAAGCTGGAATATCGCTCGCTGCAAAATATCCATGATCTGCAATTCCTATTACAAGAGGGGATTCATTTCTTATTGCAATTATCTTTTCTTCTTTATTATTTATAATTAACAAAGCAAAACTTCCTTTTAATTCTTTAACTGCCTCCTTACAAGCATTTTCAAATTTTTTTTCTCTTTTCATATATTTTTCAATAAGGTGTGCAACTACTTCAGTATCAGTGCTGCTCTTAAAAACATGATTTTCTTTTTCAAGTGCTTCTTTTAACTCATTATAATTTTCTATAATTCCATTATGAACTATCGCTATGTTATTATTACAGTCAGTATGAGGATGAGAATTTACTTCACTAACTTCTCCATGAGTTGCCCAACGAGTATGTCCTATAACTATATTAGACTTTAATTCTAAAAAATTTAATTTTGAATTAACAGAATCTATATTTCCAACTCCTTTTTTTATAATTAAATTTCCATTTAAAATATATGCCATTCCAACAGAATCATAACCTCTATATTCTAAATGTTTTAAACCATCTAAAACAATTTCTGATGCATTTTTATTTCCTATATATCCTATAATTCCACACATAAGAGAATAGATAGTATAAATATATTTATAAATATTATTATAATGGTTTTTTTAATATTATAAAAAAATTTATAAAGGTTTAATGGTAATAAATAATTATGGTTAAAAAATTTTTAGTAGAAAAAATAAAAAATGAATATTTTATGAAAGATATAGAAATTTTTGAAAATCCTAAACATATTTCTCCGCTTACAAATAAAATAGCATGGGAAATTCTTTTAAAATTAAATCAAAAACCATATTATCCAAAAGAATTAGCAAAAGAAATGAAAATAGATGAACAAAAAATTTATTATTATATTCATAAATTAAAAGAAGCTGAATTGATAGAAATAATTAAGGAAGAAAAAATTAGAGGGGGGACATGTAAATATTTTATGGCAAAATCTCTTGCATTTGGAGTTGAAATTCCTAAAGCAAATGCACATAAAATTAAATTAGAAAGAAGTTTTGAAAGGGTTAAAGAATTTTTTTATGAATTCATAAAAAATGGTACTTTTAATGGATATATTGTAGTTGGCTCTCCAGTTCAACATGGCCCATACTTAACTATTGCAAGAGATGGACATTTTGCATCACAGCTTACTATGTTTCTTGGTTCTATTTGTGAAATACCAAAAAAATTTATAATAAAACTAGATACTGAAATAAAATCTGAACGTATTGAAAAAGAAAACCTTATTTTAATAGGAGGGCCTGTAACTAATATAATTTCTGATGAAATAAATAAACAGTTAAAAATAAAAATTGTTTGGGATAATTCTTGGAAAATTTATTCAGAATTCTCTAAAAAGAAATATACAGAGCATGATTATGGAATTATAGCTAAAATAAAAAATCCATGGGATAATACAAAAAACATCATAATTTTAGAAGGACTTACTTTAGAGGGAACTAGAGGGTGTATAATATCAGTTGTAAATGGTTTTGAAAAAATTTTTAAAAAATATGAAAAAGGTAAAAATTATATTATTTTAATAAAAGGACTTGATAAAGATAGTGATGGGAAAGTAGATGATTTTGAAATAATTGAAAATTATGTTTTTTGAGTTATTCTATCTAAATATTCATTAAAAGAGTTATATTCTTTTATCTCTTTGTCTTTAATTTCAATAACTTTTATTTTAAATAAATTATCTTGAGGATATTCTTTTAATTCATCTGATTTTATTCTTAAATTTCCTCCATTATATTCTACATAATTACCATTTTCTTCTACTTCAAAACCAATACTACAGCCTCTATAGATTGTAGTAATATTATTGTCAAAATCTATTTTATCTAAATTATCTTTATAAATAATTAAAATTTCTTCTTTTGAATCTCTTTTTATTTTTTCTAATTCAGTATTAGTTGGGTTAATAATAATTAAAATATTTATCACCTACCTTTTCATTTATAAGAGTTTTTTGTTTATTATTTTTGTCCGTTGAAGTAAATTCAATATGACCTGTTTCATCTATTTTCATATTGTACTTAAAACCTTTTATATTTATTTTATTATTCCAAGGATATACATCAGCATAAGAATCTAAATTTATTTTTAAAGCATTATTATTTTTATAATTAAATTTTTCAATTGATGTTTTTTTATGTGTATGACCACTTAAAGATATTAAATTACTATTTTTAATATCTAAGGATTCTATAACATAAAAGATTTGTTTTTTTGTAGGTGGCTCATGCGTTAACATTAAATAAATATTATCATAAATACTAGTAATTACACAACTTTCTGGAGTTTTCCTTAATTCTGCAGTTTCAGGTAATTTTAAGATAGTATATTCATCTTTAGATAAATTTGTAATAGGATAAGAAAAGTCATCGTGATTACCGGTTATAAGCAAATATTTATCATAATTTCCAATTATTTTATTTGCTTCCCCTTTACCACAATAATCTCCCAAACCAAAAACTATATCACCATTTAAACTTCCTTGAAATGCTGAATGTGTATCAGTTATAACTCCTATTTCCAATGCTTCTGTTGACATAATTATTATATGGTAGTTATAATATTTAAATATTACTATCTTATAGTAGTTATATTTAATTTTTAAGCTTTTCAAACAATTATAAAAGTATGAAAATTTATGCAATAACAGGTACGCCTGGTACAGGAAAAAGCAAAGTAGCAAAATTATTATCTAAAAAATTTGCAGTATTAAATCTAAATAAAGAGATTAAAAGAAGAAAATTATACAAGAAATATGATAATAAGAGAAAATGTTTTATTTTTGATGAGAAAAAAACATTAAAATTTGTTAAAGAATGGATTAAAAAACAAAAAAATGATATTTTTATAGAATCTCATGTTTCACATCTTTTAAATTTAAAATATGATTTAATTTTTGTATTTAGGTGCAATCCAGAAGTATTATACAAAAGATTAAAAAGAAGGAAGTGGAATAAAGAAAAGGTACAAGAAAATTTAGAAGCAGAAATTTTTGGAATAATAGAGGAGGAAGCAAGAAGAAAAGGTAAGACTTATATTATAGATACAACAAATAAAAGTCCTGAAAGGATAGCAGGTGAAATGCTTAAATATATTAAAAAGGAAAGTTGAAAAATATGGACAATGAATATTTAGAACTATTAGAAAGATTATATCAAAAACTTCCTAAAAAGTCTGGAACTGGAGAAAGATTTGAACCTCCAAAGGTAGAAATAAGTTATATAGGAAATCAAACTATTATAAAAAATTTTATTTTTATAGCAGATTCATTAAGAAGGGAGCCACAACATCTTCTTAAATTTTTTACAAAAGAAACCGCAGCACCAGGAAATATTTCTGGGAAACAAGCTATATTTCAAAGTAAAATACCTGCGCACATTGTAAATTCAAAATTAGAAGCATATATAAAAGAATTTGTTCTTTGTAAAGAATGTAAAAGACCTGATACAAAAATAATTAAAAAAGATAAAAAATTATTTTCATTAAAATGTGAAGCTTGTGGTGCTGAAACATCAATAAGAAGTATTTAAATAATAAAATTTATAATTTGTTTTTATGAAAGGACAGTTTTTTATAATAGCTGGAGTATTAATAGTATCATTAATTTCTCTTATATTTCAATACTTCTATGATTTTACTAAAATAAACCCATCTTTATATGGAATCTTTTATGAAAGAAATTATATTTATGAAATTAAAGAAATGTATATAAATGTTATAAATTTAAGTACTTGTGAAAGCTTAGAAGAAGAATTAAAAGTTCTTGAAAATGAATTATTCTTAGATATGATTTCACGGGGAATTTTATTTAACGGTACACATTCTGGAAATTGCCCTGGCACAATAACAATAAGATTTAGTTTAATTTCTGAAAAATTTAATTCAAATACTTCTTTTAGTTTTACAAAATAAATATTTAATAATTAAATAAATTAAATAAATTTTATATGCTTTTAACTGAAATACCTATAAGAGAAATTATATCTGCATCAGAGGATGAAATATTAGTAAAATTTAATACATCTAAATCAGGACTTTCTTCTTCATATGCAAAAGATTTATTAAAAATTTATGGAAAAAATGAAATAGAAAAGAAAAAGAGACGTGCAGCAATAATTGAATTTATATTAAAAATTAAAAATCCACTTATTTTAATATTAATATTTGCTGCTATAATTTCTGGTTTTTTGGGAGAAGTAACAAATGCATTAATAATAATTATTATTGTTCTAATTAGTGCAATATTAGAATTTGTTCAAGAATATAAAGCAGAAAATGCTGTTGAAAAATTAATTAAAAGGGTTGAAATTTCTGTTGAAGTTTTAAGAGATGGTAAAAAACAAGAAATTAAGTCTAGTGAATTAGTACCAGGTGATATAATATTACTTTCTGCTGGAGATATAATACCAGCAGATATTAGAGTAATAGAAGCAAAAGATTTTTTTGTTGATCAATCTGCTATTACAGGAGAATCTTTTCCAGTAGAAAAATTTTCTAAAAAAATTAATGAGAATAATATTGACAAAACATCAATGAAAAATTATCTTTTTATGGGAACTTCTGTTATAAGCGGTTATGCTACTGGTGTTGTAGTAAAAACAGGAAAATTTACAGAATATGGTCAAATAATAAAATATGCAACAGAAAATAAACTTGAAACAGAGTTTGAAAGAGAAATTAAAAAAATTGGATATATGACAATGCAAATAACATTGTTTC
Source organism: Candidatus Aenigmatarchaeota archaeon (assembly GCA_018920255.1). Taxonomy (GTDB): domain Archaea; phylum Aenigmatarchaeota; class Aenigmatarchaeia; order Aenigmatarchaeales; family JAHLMR01; genus JAHLMR01. The sequence continues at coordinate 9,733 of JAHLMR010000011.1, forward strand.
TTGTATTATTTATATTTTTTGTAAATAGTTTATTAAAACAAAACTTTTTAAATTCATTTCTATTTGCAGTAGCAATTGCTGTCGGTATCATACCTGAACTTTTACCTGTAATAGTTTCTTTAAATTTATCAAGAGGAGCAATTGAAATGGCAAAAAAGGATGTTATAATTAAACGTCTTGAATCTATTCATAATTTTGGAAGCATGGATGTTCTTTGCTGCGATAAAACCGGAACATTAACAGAAAATAAAATTAAAATGATTATGCATATTGATATTAATGGAAAAAATAATGAAAAAGTTTTTCTTTATTCATATATTAATAGCTATAATCAAACAGGAATTAAAAATCCTTTAGATGAAGCTATATTAAATCATGAAAATATTAATGTAACGAATTATAAAAAAATCGATGAAATTCCATTTGATTTTTTAAGAAAAAGGGTATCGATTATTGTAGAAAGGAATAATAGTTATATTCTAATAACAAAAGGTGCACCAGAAGAAATAAATAAAATATGCCTTTATTATGAAGATTTAGGAAGTGTTAAAAAAATTACAGAAGAAATCAAAGATAAAATAAAAAATAAATTTAATGAATTAAGTGCCCAAGGTTATAGAGTTTTATCTATTGCTTATAAAAAAGATATAGAAAAAAAGAATACCTATTCTAAAGAAGATGAAAATAATTTGATATTTTTAGGTTTTATTGCATTTTTAGACCCACCGAAAGAATCAACAAAAGAATCTATAAGAAAACTTCAAAATTCTGGTATAGAAATAAAAATATTAACTGGAGATAATGATTTAATTACAAAGAAAATTTGTGAAGATCTTAATTTTAAAGTTAAAGGAATTATTTTAGGTTCAGAAATAGATAATTTAACTGATGATGTTTTAGCAAAAGCTGTAGAAGAAAATAACGTTTTTGCAAGAGTTTCTCCTATACAAAAAAATAGAATTATTAATATGCTAAAAAGAAATGGTCATGTTGTTGGATTTTTAGGTGATGGAATAAATGATGTTCCATCGATGAAGGTTGCTGATGTTAGTATATCTGTTGATAATGCTGTAGAAATTGCTAAAGATACTGCAGACATTATTCTTATTAGAAAAGATTTAACCATACTTCATAATGGTATAGTTGAAGGTAGAAAAACATTTGGAAATACAATGAAATACATTTTAATGAGTTTTAGCTCAAATTTTGGAAATATGATAAGTGCTTCATTAGCATCCTTGTTTTTAAAATTTTTGCCAATGCTTCCAATTCAAATTCTTTTAAATAATTTAATTTATGATTTTTCAGAAGCAACAATTCCTTATGATAATGTAGATAAAGAATATTTACAAAAACCTAAAAAAATTAATATAAAATTCATTAAAAGATTTATGATAATATTTGGATCTATTAGTTCTATTTTTGATATTTTAACATTTTGTGTTTTAATTTTTATTTTTAATGCTTCTGAATCATTATTCCAAACAGCTTGGTTTGTAGAATCACTTTGTACTCAAGCACTCGTTATATTTGTAATAAGAACAAAAAAAGTACCTTTTATAAAAAGTAAACCAAATATTCTTCTCACATTAACTACTTTAGGTGTTGTAATTTTAGCATTAATAATTCCATATACAATACTTTCATTATACTTTAGATTTGTAGAACTTCCTTTTGTATTTTTAGAAATTTTATTTATTTTTATAATTTCTTATTTACTAATCGTTGAAGTTGTAAAAATATGGTTTTATAAAAAATATAACGAATAATTATTTTTCACATATTTTTCCGCTGTCAAGATAAAACAGATAAATATCAAGTTCAGCTTGTGATATTTTTATTTTATTAGCAATTTCTTTAAGTTTATTTTCTATTTCAACGTATTTTTTCATAGAAAGTGATTTTGGAATGTCGTTTATTATTTTGTATTTTTTTAAAATTTTTAGAACATGTCTATCGAGGATTGCAAAATTTCTAAAACCCAAATTTCTAAGAAAATGTGATGCCTCTTTCATTCCAATTCCATTAATATTTTTTACAAGCCATTCTCTTAATTTCATTTCATTTTTTTCTTGTTTTATAATTTTATAAATTTCTGATTTTCTTTTTCTTGCCTCAACTATATATTTAGCTCTTTTATTATAAAATCTCCCATGATTTTCTTTAATTTTTTTAGATAATTCACTTTCTGAAAGTGTTAGAAAACCAGTATTAATTTTATTCCAAACTTTTTGTGCATTTTTAATAGAATTATTTGCAACAAGTATACAAAAACATAATTCGAGAAAGATTTCATTTTCTTTTAAATTTGAGCTCTTTGAAAATGAATTTAATTTTTTCTTTATTTTATCTCCAATTAAAGGAATTAATTTCTTAATATCATATATTAGATTCATAAAAATCAAAGTTTCTTTATTCTTCCAGCATGAGGTTCATAACATATAGCTTTTTCTAAAAGTTCAGCAACTATTTTATCTACAATTTTTTCAGGTAAACCTGATTTAAAAATTAGTTCTGAATATTCCACTCCGTTTCCTGTATCATTTTTTTCAATAATATCTAAAATTATTTCTTTTATTGTTTCTTCATCTAAAGGCTTTTCCTCATAAGACTCTAAAGCTTCTAAAATACTATCAATATCTTCTGGTTTTATTCCTGCACGTTCTCCTAATTTTTTTAATTCAGAAACATCAGCAGTTGTTTTTTGAAGTTCCTTTATTTTTTCTATTTTACTTTTTTGTTCGTTATAAATTTCCTCTAATTCTAAAAGTCTTAAGTTTTCCCAATTTGGATCGACTTTACATATAGCTTCTATTAATATATAAATTTCATCTTCATATTTTCTAACTTTTCCAATAATATCTACAACATCTCCTTCTGTAACTTTATCTAAAATTTCAACATCTTTAAAAACCTTTGCTCTTATTGTCTCAAAACCATCATCAAGAACTATTACACCATAGCTTTTATCATCTTTTATAAATTTTTCAACAATTGTACCCAAAACCCTTATTCTTATTAATTTTCTTCCATAATTTGTAAGAACATAACTACTTTCAAAATTTTCTTTATGTACAAATTTTCCATTAACAATTTCATCGATTCTTGCCTTTAATGCTGTTATTCTTTGATTTTCCAAAATTTACACCTTGCTATTTTTCCTTTTGTACTATAAGTTTAGCTGTTTCTATATCATACTTCCAATCTGCAGGAAGTTCCTTTTTCTTTATATAATATTTAACTAAACGTCTTATTTTACTTTCCAATAAAATTAAACCTCTTTTAGCAGAATAGTCTTTTTTATTTTTAGCAAGGTGTTCGCTTACTTTTACAGCATGTTTAAGAAGATTATAAAGATCTTCTGGTATTGATTTATTAATCTTGTTTTCTTTAAGTATTTGTAATATACTTTTTCCAGTTATACTTTTAACAGATGGGATTCCATATTGATCTCTAAGCACAAGCCCAATTTTTGAAGCACTTAAACCATCCTTTCTAAGTTTTACAACAAGCCTTATCACTTCTTCTGGGCTATATTCTACCCAATCCGCTGGAATTAATGGTTTTTTACTTCCTGACTTTCCTTTTTTTCTAGCATACATTCTTGCCATAATTTTCACCACTCATTTTTCTTTTAATTCTAAATATTGTGCAAATAAATATATAATTATTCCTATAAAAAATATAAAAGATCCTATAGACATTAAAATTGAAAAGCCTTTAAAAAATGCACCAAAAAAAACTCCCATACACCATAAAAATGATGAAAATATGAAAACTAACAAAGATACTCTTTCTATTTTTTTAGCTTTATCTTCTGTTTCTTTTATCCATTTTATTGGGTTAAACATATTATTCCCTTTTTATATATCTTCCACGCATTTCTATTTTCTTTAAAGTATCTAAAACATTTTTATATTCCTTATTTTCTAATGAATATCCTTTTATAATATTTTCCCATAGAGTATTTAAATATTTAAAATGTACTGATGTTATTGCTTCTTTTAAAACCATTAAATCTGTTGCCATATCTTCATATCTTTTAGAAAAAAAACCTAAACCAAAATCTATTATAAAAATTTTTTCACCTGAAAGTATCATATTACTTGTTGTTAAATCACCATGGATTATTCCAGAAGCATGAAGTTTTCCAGCTATTTTTCCTATTTCTTCTCCTATTCTTTTAGCTTCAAATTCAGTACAATTTAATAAATACTCTTTTATTCTTTCACCTTTAATAAACTCCATACCAATTATAAACTTTTCTTTGTCAATGAAAAATATTTTTGGTACATTAATATTATTTTTTCTTGCAGATATCATTAATTTTGCTTCATGAGATGTTCTTTCAGTTCTAATTTTATAATCGAGAATTTGAATTCTATAACCTTTACTTATTCTTTCTTTAAATAAAATAATTTCATTCTCATATTTCTTTAAATATAATATTGCCTCTGCACCATGTTTTAAGATATCCAAGGAATATCAACCTCATCTGTTCTCCAAAATCTATTTATTTTTGTTTCATAAATTTTCATTCCATGAGGATTATATTTATACATAAGCATACCAGTCCATGCTATCATTGCTCCATTATCTCCTGCAAATTCTTGGGGGACAACATAAAATTTTGCACCACGTTCTTTACACATTATTGATAACATTTCTTGAAGTCTTTTATTTGCTGCAACACCACCAGTTAAAAGAACTTCATTTTTATCAGTATGTGCTACTGCTCTTTCTGTTACTTCTGTTAGCATTGCAAAACATGTTTCTTGAAATGAATAACAAATATCATTTATACTATGATTTTTAATTTTCTTTTTTGCTTCAGTTAAAATTCCAGAAAAGCTTAAATCCATTCCTTTTACAACATATGAAAAATTTATATAATTTCCTGATTTTGCATATTCTTCTATTTTTGGTCCACCAGGATGTTCAAAACCAAGCTCTCTTGCTAATTTATCTAATGCATTTCCTATTCCAATATCCTGAGTTTCTCCAAATATTCTATATTTTCCTTCTGTAAAAGCAATTACTTGTGTATTTCCACCAGAAACATAAAGAGTTACTGGATCTATTGAATGAGTTAATAATTTTCCTATTTCTATATGAGCTATGCAGTGATTAACACCAAATAATGGTTTTTTTAATTTTAATGCAAGTGCTCTTGAAAAAACTGCACCAATTCTAAGAACTCCTGGAATTCCTGGACCTTGAGAAAAAGAAATAATATCAATATCGTTTAAGTTTATTTTTGCAGTTTCTAATGATTTTTTCAAAACATCATTTGCTACATTTAAATGATGCTCTGTACATTCCTTTGGATGAATTCCGCCTACCTTTGGTTTATATACATCTTTTTCATTTGAAAGTATATTTCCCTTTTCATCAACAATTCCTATACCAAATGTATGAGCAGTTGACTCTATACCTAAACAAAGCATATATAAAAATTTAAATAAAATCCTTAAAAAGATTTATTTTTTAAAAATTTCAGAATATTTACATTTTCCACATGTTAATCTATTTGAATGAATTGCTAAAGCAGTCCCAACTCCACATCTTGGGCACCATCTCCCTTGAAATACTGCTCTATCATCTTTTATTTTATATTTTTTCCAAATTTGAACAACTTTATGCTTTGATTTACTTTTTGGTTTTTTTCCTTCAGCCATTTTAAATCACACAAATATTAAATATTTTAATAAGTTTTTAAAATTTATTCTTTTTTCCCTGCTTCTTGCTGTTTAGTTTCTTTTTTCTTTTTTTCCTTTTTCTTTGGTTTTTCTTCCCAAACATAAACTAATGCTTTTCCCACTTGCATTCCAACTTCTCCGTTTATTTTAACAACTTCTATTTTTTCTTGATCTGCACCTACTTGTTTAGAGATTGATTCTATAATTTGATTTTTAGATGGTGTTGGTGAACCCTCATAATAAATTTTAACTATTAGTTCTTTTCTTTTTAATAGCGGATTATCTTTGGTTTCATCTATTTTTAACTGCATCATAATCACCCTTCACACGATCTCTTTGCATTATACTAAGTAAATTTGAAATCTCATCATCAAACTTATTATAAATTTCATTTCTTATATTTTTTATACTTGTTTTTGTTTCATCTTTTAAATTTTTAATTTCTTGAGCAAAATTATTTAAAATTTTCATTTGTTTTTCATTTTGTTCTATAATAATTTTAATTATTTTTTCATGTTCATTAATTTTAGATAAATTTTCTTTAACAACTTTAGCTAAATTTCTCATTGAATTAATTTCATTTTCTATTGTTTTTTCAACAAGAGATAGATTTGAATTTATTATATTTTTAATTCTATTTACTTCATTTGTATTTATATCGTTTATTTTTTTAATTTCAATATCAATTAATTTTTTTAAATCTAAAATAGTTTTTTCTGCAGCTAAATTAATTTTTTTACTATATTCTTTTTCTATTTCCTTTTCTTCTATCTTTAACTCAGAAATAATTGCTTCAATAATTTTAAACCTTTTTTCTAAAGAAAAAATTTTTTCATTTATTTTATCAATATTGATTTTTTTAAATAATAATTTTTTATTATTTTTAAAAATATCTGAAATTTCTAATATTTGATTTTTTATACCATTTATTTCTTTTTCTAATTTTTCTTGAGTTGATATAAGTCTATTTACTTTAAATTCTACCTCATTTATTTTTTTTGAAAAATTATCAATTTTTTCAAGAATATCTATTTCTTCATCCCAAGTTAATTTATTTGGCATAACATCACCTTTTTAAGAATCTTTGTATGATAATTAAACCTATTCCAAATATTATAAAAATTATACCATATAAAAATAAATCAGAAATAGGCTTCATAAAATATTCTAAAAGTTTACTTATAATTATTTCTGGTGCATTTGAAAAAGATAAAAATTTATTTATAATAAATTCAAAGATATATTTTAATGAAACTAATCCTAGTCCCAAAAATATAATTTGTTTTCCGATAAATGATAATGGATTTTCTAAAATAAAAAATAAGACTATTACTGATATTATTAAAATAATTATTGATGGTACTACAGAATTCTTTTCAATTTCTATAAATTCATTTAAACTATAATTCCATACTATTTTATTTTCATACATTTCATTAATTTTTTCTTCTAAAACAGAATTTAATTTTTGAATTTGTTCATTACAAGAATTTATACAAAGAGTAGTATTTTTACAAATAGAAATACACACATCTGTTTCATTAGTAAAATTTAAACAATAATTTAAACAATTTTCAGAAGAGCATAGTTTTGTACATTCATCAGAAAAAATATTTTTAATATTATTTGTAAATGTTTGTTTTTCAAAATATGGGAGAGATGTAGATACAAAAATTAAATTTGTTAATAATGTTAAAATTATAAGTATTAGAAAAATTGCAAAAAGATATTTTAAAAACTTTAAAAAAATGTTCATTTTATTCCCTTACTCTTAACGCAAATTTTCCAGGAGAAGTTATACCTGCTTCTTTTGCTATTTCAGAGTTTTGTGGATCAATAATTACTATATATCCATTCCAAGATTTTGTTAAATCTGTATTTTTATCTATTGGACAAACATCTCCTTCAATTAATCTTTTACAAATTTTACATGCTTTTTCTGTCATATTTATTTACCTTTTTCTCCACCTTTTTTTGGTACTTTCTTTTTCTTTTCTTTGGCTTCTTCTTTTTTTGCTTTTGATGCTGTCTCTATCCATTTTTTTGCACCCAAAAATGGTTGTCTCATTGTTAAATTTATTTTTGTTTGCTCTTTAAAGCTTATAGAAATTATTCTAGCACGAACTATGTCACCAACTTTAAGCGACCTTTTTGATTGTTTTCCTGTAATTTGCATATTTTTTTCATCAAAACTAACATAATCATCCATTATTTGAGATATATGCACAAATCCATCTATTGCTCCTATTCTTAAAAATACTCCAAATTCTGTTATATCAGTAACTTCAGCTTCTATTATTTCATGTTCAATAGGCTTCCATACTAATGCTTCAAATTTTACATTATAATGAACAGATGGATCATTTGGTTTTATTATTCCTTCACCTACATCATAAACATCTGTAATTGCAAGAAAAACTCCTATATTTTTATCTAAAGTACCCTCTAAGTTTTCAATTAAACATTCTTTAATAGCATCTTTAACATCCATTTCAAATTTTTCTGGCGGAACTTTTACTTCATCAACAGCAACTATCTTCTGATACATAAAAACACCTTTTTATATCTTATGAAAAAAGAATTTAAAAAGTTTTGTTTTCTATATTTTTAATTTGAAATTTTATATAAATCTATTGTTTTTCTTTTTTCAATTTCTTAATAATTTTCTTTACCTTTGCTTTCTTTATTGCACGTTTTTTAAGAGCCCAAGCTAAAGATGAAATTACTAAAATTATTGCTATTACAAGAGGTGTTAATTGTTCAATTTTTGGACAATCTCCTGGACAATTATAAATAGTTTCGTTT
>JAHLMR010000012.1 GCA_018920255.1 Candidatus Aenigmatarchaeota archaeon
ATAATTTTAATTTTGGTGAGGATTGAGCTGTTGAATAAATTTTTGCTTTAACTGTTATTTGAGTATCTGTATAAACTTCTGAAGGTTCGATTAAGATATCTTGGACTGATAGGTCTATGAGCAAAATTGTAAAGTATCTTTTTTCAGAAACATTACTTAATTCTCCATCACTGCAATTAATATACCAGTTATGATTACCATATGAAATTCTTTGTATTAAGAAGTTTGTTAATGTGTTGTTTTGCACGCTTGAATTTGTTTGATTTAAATTTCCATCTAAATATATTGAACATTCAAATGTATTATTTAAATCATCTGTTGCTGTGAAATTGAAATTAATGTCTTGAATGTTATTGAAAACTGTGTTGTTTTCTGGTTCATTTAATGAAATTTGAGGTGGTCTGTTAAACTTGGTTGATAATGGCAAATAATCAATATTATTTGTAGTAAGAGTATAACTTGAATCACATATTCCATCATGATTTGTATCATCACATGTTTCACTGAATCCTGTTCCATCCGGTTTTGCCCAGAAGTTTCCGCCTAAGTAGTTTCCACCAACAATGTTTGTTCCGAGTGTTTTTGTTGTGTTCCAGGTGTTTGAAGCTGTTCCCTGAAAATAAAAATTATTCGTATTCTTAAAGAAATTGTTATAGATGTTGTTGTTTGAGGAAGAATATAAATAAATTCCATAAACAATGAAGTTTGTAATGTTGTTTGTTAGAGTGTTGTTTATTAGAGTGTTGTTTGAGGAAGAATATAAATTAATTCCAGCCCAACTATTTGAGTTTGCAATATTGTTTGTCAGGGTGTTGTTTGAAGAAGAGTATAAAAAAATTCCATCATAATTTGAGTTTGCAATATTATTCAAAATTTTGCTGTTTGTTGTATTTACTAATAAAATTCCATAAGCATTTTTATTTAAATTTAAATTTTTTACTGTAATATTATCACAAGAAATTAATGCAACAAACCCAGCATTAGTTGATTCATTTATTTCTGCGTTTTTACAATTATTTGGAGCATTTTTTTCATTTGTCCAATAATAAATTGGCTTTCCATCAACTGTGTTTGATGCATCAATGTCTTGATAATAATCAGAAATATCCCATCCATCTATGTGAAAATTATAATATTCATTGTTGTTCATTGTATTATTTGTTAGAATGTTGTTTGAAGAAGAAGTTAAATAAATTCCATCATAGCTATTTAAGTTTGCAGTGTTATTTATCAGGGTGTTGTTTGAGGAAGAAGATAAATAAATTCCGGCCCAATTTGAATTTGCAGTGTTGTTTGTTATGATGTTGTTGTTTGAGGGAGATTCTAAATCAATTCCATAACCATTTGAGTTTGCAACATTATTCAAAATTTTGCTGTTTGTTGTATTTACTAATAAAATTCCATGAGAGTTTTTACTTAAATTTAAATTTTTAACTGTAATATTATCACAAGAAATTAATGCAACAAAGCCAGCATTAGTTGATTCATTTATTTCTGCGTTTTTACAGTTATTTGGAGCGTTTTTTTCATTTGTCCAATAATAAATTGGTCTTCCATCAACTGTGTTTGAAGTATCAATATCTTGATAATAATCAGAAATATCCCATCCATCTATGCCAAAATTATATGTATTGTTGTTCATTGTATTATTTCTTAGGGTGTTGTTTGAGGAAGAATATAAATGAATTCCATCATAAAAATCAGTAATTATACAATTTTTTATTGTGTTATTTTGCTTGCTATCTAAATAAATTCCATACTCCCTGCCAACTCCATCTATCGTATGTCCTCGACAGTCAAAAATTTTATTATTAAAATTTTCAGGATTATCAATGCATGTTCCTGCCCAATTTGAAATGTCTGCTGTTAAATATACAATATTACAATTAGGACTATTCAAAGCATTTATACAATCTCCGCATGAATTGCATTCACATTCTCCATTTCCTAAATCTATAAAATATCCAGTTGATCTTAAATTATATAAAGAAATCAATAACATTGATATAATTACTAAAACTCCTATAATATACTTAATTTGCATATTTAAAAATCGTTAAAAATAAAATTTAAAGTTATTTAAATATTTATAAATGAAAAGCTTTTTAATTTAAAAATAAATATTAAATGAAAAGATGGGCGAGTAGCTTAGCCAGGTTGGAGTACCCGACTGATAATAAATATTAGAAATCGGGTGGTCAGGAGTTCAAATCTCCTCTCGCCCACCAAAAGTGATATTTATGGATATATATACTATTTCAATAATAGTTTTTTTCATAATATTAGGTGTTTTAATTTGGTTTGATAGAAAAAAAATAGAAATAAAAAATTATATTTTAATAATGCGTCGTACTAAAAAGTTTTCAAATTTAATTGACAATATTTCAAACCCAAAAACAAAAATATTTTTTATATTCAATTTTTGTTTTAGTATAATTTTAACTTTATTAAGCTTATTTCTTGTCCTTAAAAAATTTGATATTATACCAGTTTTTACTTTTTTATTTGGAATCTCTATACTTTTAATTCTTTTTATAAAACCAAATAAATTCTGGAAATTTGTTTCAAATATAGCAGTTTTAACATCGTTTTTTATTATAATTTATGGAGTTTATTTATTAGTTTTATCTTCTTATATGATATATACAGGTATAATTAAAGAGCCTGGTATTAAATTTGTATTTCCATCGTTTTCCTCAGAATCTGCTTCTGGTCCTGGATATTTTTTAATACCGTTTTGGATATGGATAATTTCAGTTGCATGTATTATTATTCCTCATGAATTATTTCATGGTATAATTGCAAGATCAGAAAAAATTAAATTAAAATCAGTTGGGCTCCTTTTATTTGCTATTTTTCCTGGTGCTTTTGTAGAGCCAGATGAAAAAAATCTTAAAAAATCAAAATTATTAACAAAATTAAGAATATTTTCTGCTGGAAGTTTTGCAAATTTTTTAGTTGCAATTATTTCATTTTCTTTACTTTCAACTGTAATTTGGCCATTAAGTGTAGAACCAGGAGTTAAGATATTTAATGTTACAGAAGGAAGTCCTGCGTACATTGCTGGTTTAAAACCAAACATGACAATATTAAAAATAAACAATATAAACATTGAAGCAAGTTATTTTGAATTTGTTTCTGGAAAAGGATATTTTCAAGAAGAACTTAAAAATATTAAGGTTGGAGATAATTTATCTGTTTTAACTGATAATGGAGAGTACAATATAACTTTATCTGAACACCAAAGCAAACCATATATGGGAATAATATATGGACCAGTAATTAAAAAAGATGCATCAGGTTTATTATTAAACTTATATCCGCTTCTTACTATGATTTTTATATTTTCTTTAGGAGTTGGTTTATTTAATTTATTACCATTAATTCCATTAGATGGCGGTCTTATTTTTAATTCTATAATAGAAAAATATTTTAAGAAAAGAAAGGAAGTTATAATAAATTTTATTAATAGTTTAATTATATTTTTAATTTTGTTTAATTTAGTTGGTCCATTTATTTTAAAAATATAAAATAATTTAAATTTCAAGAAATAACTATATTTTTATGAGAAATAGAAAAGCAATGATTGAAGCTACTCTTTTTATGGCAACAAAAAATTTAACAGCAGAAGAAATTGCAAAAATTTTAAAAATACAACCAGAAGAAGTTAAACAAGTTGTAAATGAAATGAAAAAAGAACTTGAATCTGAAGATAGAGGTATATATCTTTTAGAAACAAATACAGGGTATAGATTGTTTGTAAAACCAGAATATATAAAATATGTAAAAAATCTTGCTTCTTATCAAGATTTAAGCAGAGGGCTTCTTAGAGTTCTTGCTTTAGTTGCATATAAGCAACCAATAACGCAATCTGAAATTGTAAAAGTTATTGGAAATAGAACATATGAATATGTTAAAGAACTTGAAAAACGTGGGTTAATAACTACAGTTAAAAGCGGTAGAACAAAAGCATTAGTAGCAACAAAAGAGTTTGCAGAATATTTTGGTATACAAAACCCAGAAGATGCAAAAAAGCTTTTTGAAAGTTTAAAGGGTGAAAATATTGAAAAAGGAAATGACAGCGCTTGAAATTAAATTTCTTATTCCTGAATTAAAAAATCTTATAGGGGGTTTTATTCAAAAAATTTATCAGGAAGAAAAAAATGTAAGAATTCAAATTTATATAACTGATAAAGGTTTATTTGAATTATTTTATGAGCCTAATAAAATTTTTATAACAGAATATAAAAGAAAATCATCTGAGCATCCTGATGCGTTTGGAATGGCTTTAAGAAAATATTTAATTGGGCAAAAAATTATTGATATTAAACAACATGGTTTTGATAGAATTATTGAAATTAAAACAGAAAAAAATATACTTATTTTTGAATTGTTTTCTAAAGGAAATGTAATACTTTGTGATGAAAATAAAAATGTTATATTACCATTAGAAGTTCAAATATGGAAAGATAGACAAATAGTACCTAAAAAGCCATATGTATATCCACCACCAGTGATAGATCCATTTTCATTAAGTTTTGAAGAATTTAAAAAAATTGTATTTTCAAATGAAAAAAGTATTGTAAGATTTTTAGCATCTGATATGTCACTTTCAAGTGTTTATGCTGAAGAAGTTTGTATAAGATCTAAAATTGATAAAAATATGATTTGTAAAAATATGAACGAATCTGATATTTTAAAGGTTTACAATTCTATTCAAAGTTTATTAAAAGATTTTTCTCCAAGAATTATAAAAAAAGATAATGAATATATTGATGTTATTCCAATTAAACTTAATTATTATGATGATTATGAATCAATAGAATTTAATACTTTAACTACTGCTTTAGATGAATTTTTTACAGAACAATCAATTAAAATAAAAGAAAAAGAAGCTGAAAAAATTAAAGAAGATATTAGTAAAAAAATTGAAATAAAAATTTCAGAACAAATTTCTGCTCTTGAAAAATATAAAAAATTTGAAATGGAAGCAAAACTTGCAGGTGAATTAATATATAAAAACTTTGAGTTAATTCAAAATATAATAAACGGAATTCAAAACGCTAGGAAAAACAATATTTCTTGGAAGGAAATAAAAGAAAGAATTAAAACTGAAGATACTCCTGAAGCAAAAGCAATAAAGGAAATAAGAGAAAACGATGGGATAGTCGTAGTAGAAGTTGATTAAATGATAAATAATGAATTACAATCTATTTTGGATAATATTAAAAAAATACATTTAAACAATAAGGAAATATCTGAAAAAATTTTAAAAATGAAAGATGAAATAGAGTTAAAATTTGGAGAAGTTATTGAAAATAAATTAACATATAAAATTGATTATGAAACTATTCCAGAATTAAATGTACTTGCTATTGATGGTGGGTCTTATAGAAAAATTTTTAATGGAATAGATGCTTTTATTATAAAAACTTCCGGTGTTTTTTGTAAATATGTAAATGGAAAATTAGTTAATACAGATTATCTTGAAACTGGAAGACCTAAAATATTTTTTTCTCTTTTTGAAGCAAATGAAGGAAATATTTATGTTGGTTTAAAAAGAAATATGGAAGAAATAAAAACTGCTATAGAGGGATTTAAAAAATTTAATCCAGATATTATTTTGTTAGATGGAAGTGTAATTCCTCATAATTCTGAAAGACCGCAAAGAGATTCTCAATTCTGGAATGAATATGAAACATTAATAGAATATTTAAAAAATCTTTATGAAATTGCTGGAAATAAAGTTGTTGGTTGTATAAAGGATAGTAGAGGAAAAAGATTTTTAGATATTATTTCTCAAAATATAATTAATTTAAATGAAGCTAAATTTACAAACGATACAATTTTTTTAAATTATATTTTAAAATATTCTGAGCGTACTCCTGTTTTTAGATTTTCTAAAGGAGAACATTATATTTTAAATGATTTAAATGCTAAAAATAATATTTTTTGTTTTTATTTTTCAGCTGCTGAAAATGATTTTCCTATGAGAATAGAATTTTGGTGTGAAAATGATAATAAAAAAATAATAGAAAATGCTAATAAAATTTCAAAAATTATGCTTATGCTTTGTAAACATTCAAGATACAGTGTTCCTGCACCTCTTATAGAAGCTGATTTAAGAGCAAGAGTAAATGAATATGATAGTGAGAGATTAATTAATCACATATTTAATTCTTCAGGTATTTTGTTTTCATTTATGAAAAGAAGAAGAGATAATAGGCCATTTTAAATATTTTAAAAAATAAAAAATTAAATTATGCAAGAAAATAAAAAACTATCTGATCAAGATATTATAAATATAACAATAAATGAACCAAGCTGGGAAGATGTAATAGTTAAAATTGTAATAGAAGAAAATATTGACCCATGGAATTTAGATTTAGTTAAATTATGCGATGCTTTTATTGAGTATTTAAAAAAACTTGAAAAATATGATTTAAGAATACCCGCAAGATTTATTCTCATTTCTGCTATTTTACTTAGAATGAAATCTGATATTCTTTCAAATAAAAAAGAAAGAATATTAATACCAGAAGGTCCTGAAAATGAAAGGGATAGCGAATTACTACGTATTCTTGCAAGCATCCCACCACTCCAACCTCCATTAAAAAGAGTTACTTTTGCTAACGTTACATTATCTGAACTTATAACTGCATTAAAAAAAGCATTTGAAGTTGAAAAGAGAAGAGTAATGAAAAAAGAAAAAATTAGAGCAAAAATTAATGAAATACTTCCTAAAGATGAAGAAGATATTAATGACAGAATAGCAAAACTTCTTGAAAATATAATGGAAACTATTGAGCATGTAGAAAAAATAACTACATTTAAAAAAATTGTTAAAAAATGGGAAAGAAAAGAAATAGTTAAAACTTTTCTACCAATGCTTTATTTAGATCAAGAGGGGAAAATTGAATGTGAGCAACCTATTCTTTTTGAAGATATTTTTATTAAATTAAAATCTGAAGAAACCAAAAATCCAGAAAACAAATCCAATCATAATACAAAGTAATAAAAATTCTCCAAAACCACCTGTTTTTATTGGGCCATGAAATTTTGGACCTAAAGGCCAAAATGGTCTTATACCAGAGTGTGTAAGTGCATCTGCAAAAAGATGTGATATAAATCCAATTGAAAATATAATTGAAACTGTTATATCAAAAATTTTAAAATAGAAACCAATAAAATTACAAAATAATAAAAACCATAAATTATGACAAATTTTTCTATGATAAAATTTATAATCAATATCAGGTATTAAAGCACCTATAAATGCAAAAATTGACATATAAATTGGGTAGTGAAAAATAAAATTTAAAATTCCAAAAAATACTGCAGCAAAAATTAAATGGGTATACTTTTGCATTTAAACCAAACATCCGCAAACTTTTTTATTACAACAATTTAAACAATTTTCATCTTTAATAGGAAAATAAGAGGGTGGAGTTGTTTCTGTTGATATACCAAAACATGGACAATTATAATAATTATAACATAAAGCTGCTAAATTATCTCCATAAAGATTTGAAGGTGCTGGCTTATCATTTATGTGTCTATTTTTATTTGCATCAAAATCTTTAATCATTATATTAAATATTTCATTAATATCTCCACACTTTCCACTTCTTATTAATTCTTGACATCCTTGAGATCTTGCAGATTCTAAACTAACTGTACCCCCTGAAGTTGTAAAAGATCCAGAAAAAAGATAAAGGACTCCTAATAATACAACTGCAGCTATTATAATGATAATAATTAAATTAATTGGTAACTCTATTCCTTTCATAAATTAAAAATAGAAAAAGAGAAATTTAAAGATTTTATTTTAAAGTAAATTAAATAAAATTATTAGAACCAAAATAAAATTAAAAAATTTAGAGTGCTGGGCATTTACAAACTTTTTTATTACAGCATTCAAAACATGCTTCTTCATTAAAACTTTGAGTGCCAATAGCACAAGAATAACAATTATAGTAATTTTTACATAACATTCCTAAACCATCTGCTCCTGGATCTATTACAGGTTCACCATGTGGACCTTGTATAAATATTGGATCATTTATTTTTCCATTTTTATTAGCATCAAAATCTTTTATTTGAATTTCAAATATTTTCATGACCTCTCCGCATTTTCCACTTCTTATTAATTCTTGGCATCCTTGAGATGTTGCTGCTTGTAATGAAACGGTGCTTCCAGAAGTTGATAATGCGCCTGAAAGAAGAAAAACAACTCCTATAAGTGCAATTAAAGCAATAGCTATTATAACAATTAGATTAATTGGTAATTCTATTCCTTTCATAAATTAAAAATAGAAAAAGAGAAATTTAAAGATTTTATTTAAGATCCACAACCGCAAACACGTTTGTTGCAACATTCTACAAAATCATAACCAGTCTTTCCAGAACAGCCATAATAATTTTCACATAAAGCTTGTAATGTATCTTTATCATCTAAATTTCCATCTTTATTAGCATCAAACCCTGGTGTTTTTATAGTCCCTGGATAACCAGCATTTCCACATTGTCCAGATCTTAGTAATTGTTGACATGCAGCTGATTTTGCACTTTCTAAGCCAATTCCTCCTGCTCCTTGTCCAAATCCTCCCATATATAATGCACTTAATCCTAACAATACAATTACAGCCATTGCAATAATTACTAATATATTAATTGGTAACTCTATTCCTTTCATTTTATATCACCTCTAATTTTTAATTAATTTTCTGATTTATAAAGATTAAGTAGTTGATTTAGCTTCCTTTTTAAACCATTCTAACCATAAATCAAATACCCTTTTACTATCTATTATTCCGATTTCTTTTCTGCTTTCTTCAGCAAATTTATGAAACATTTGATTTACTTTAATGAGCATTGGTGCTTCTAAAATTTCTAAGTTTTTTGTTTGCCTTGAGATATCAACCATTGTTTTTAAAATATTTGCTCTTAATTGAATATTATCCCAAACTAAGTCCCATCTTCCAGCCCATCCAGGAATTCTATTTGCAATAGAATTTAAAACCATAGATTCTCCGTTTAATAAAATATCTGTTGGTTTTAATGTATCTTCCTTAACATCATATTCCATTAAATTAATGAATCCATTTTCTTCAACCGGATCTCTTTGCCAATGCTTTCTTATTTCAGTTATCTCAACAACTCTTCTATAACTTTTTAAACCATCAGGGCTTCTTATTTTATTTGCAATTACAACAATATCTGTAGCTTTGAAAGATGTAACAGGTACCCCCAAATCATTAACAACTCTATCAAAAACACCATATGCACTTTCACCGTGAATTGTTCCAGCAACAACATTAGCTAATGCACCTACTCTCATTGCTTCATATAAAGCTTTTGCTTCTACGCTTCTAACTTCTCCTAAAAATAAACAAGAATCTCCTAAACGCAATGCAGTTCTTAATGCATCTTCAGCTGAAAGCTCAAATTCTATTTTTGTAATTACAGATCTTGATTTTAATCTTTGAACATTATATCCTAATTCTCTTAATGCTTCAACAGGTAATTCTAATGTATCTTCGCATGTAACTATTCTATAAGAAGGTAAAATTTGAAGCATTAAAGATCCTAATAAAGATGTTTTTCCAGTACCTCTTGTACCCGCTACAAGTATTGTTCTTCCATACTCTGTTAAAAACCATAATAAACCTCCACATAATGGGTTAAAAAAATTAAGATTCATGAATAGAGGGAAAGTCCAAGGTTTAAATCTATGTCTTCTTAATGCAAATGCAAGCCCATCTGGTGATAAATGTGGATTTATTGCTGCAACTCTTGCTACACCTCCAGGTACGCTAATTTCTGTATCTAAAACTGGATTTGCTTCGTCTAATGGTCTTCCGCTAATAAGCTTAAATCTGGTTGCCCATCTTTCTCCATCATCCTTTGTTGGTATTAAATTAGTTTCACATTCATCAAAATCCTGATGATTTATAAAAATAGGAGAAATACCTAAAGGAGAATTTGAATATATATCTTGTATTTTTTCATCTGCAAGCAAAAGCTCTAAAATTCCAAGACCTGCAGTATATCTTGTAAGAATTCTTGCAAGCTTTTCAGTTTCTTCTGAAGATATAGAAATATGCATTTGTTCTGATAAATCTTTTATAAGTTCTATTCCTATATTATAGAATAACTCTCTCATTTTTTCTTGTTCTCTTAATTCTAATTCCCTTGGTCTTCTTTTTTCTAATACTTGTCTTGCTGCATCAAGTAAAAGATATTGTTCTTCAGAAAGTCTAAATTCCGGAGGAGTTATAAAATAAACTGGTCTTACTTTATCTGTTACTTTATATATTTCAACTAAAGAATCGCCTACATTATATCTATCTATTATTTCTCCTCTTGGTGGTACTGTCATATATTTTGTAAACATAAAATTTGGACGTGTAGATGGTCTAAATATTTGTCTATATAAATCCCTGCTTCCTATATGATATGCTGTTAAATGTGGTTTTGATATTTGAATCAGCTGACATTTTTCTAAAATCTCTTTAATGGGAATTAATGTATTTTCAAGATAATACATTATTCCTTCTGAAATTTTTTGTGGCTCATGTTGAGCCTTTGCTTTTAAATGTCTTATTTCTCTTATTAAATTTACATATGCACCAATAGGATCTCCACGAAGTTGATAATGAACAAGATCTTGCAGCCAATTATACCAAATTTTTCCATATTCTAAAAGCTCTTTTGATTTTATTATTTTATTTAATGAAACTAATTTTTTCTCATTAAGAATTTCTACATATGCATTTGCAATTTCTTTAAGCAATTTTGTTTGATCTGAGGGATAGTGGTATTCTCTTGTTGATGCTAATGTAAATTCTCTTACATCTTTTTGTTGTATAAGTTTATCTATTGTTGTTGCCATACAAACATCAAAATCTTCAACAGAAGATCCAAAAATGCATCCAAGACAATGAACGCGCATATTACCTTCTTTAATTTCTTCTATATTACATACGACCATAATTAACTCACTTTTTAAATATTCTTTTATTTAATAATAATTATAAGTTTTATTAATATAAAAGTTTATGTGAATAATATGCCTGAAAAGGGTATTGAAGCAATAGCAACAGAAGCAGTAAGAAGAATGAATGAACATACAAGAAGACTTAGATCTCTCGAAGAAAAAAATAACCTTTTAGAACTTAGAATAAATATGATTGAAGATAGACTTTTAAAATCAATAGAAGAAACAAGAGATAGACTTGCAAAAATTGAAAAAAAGATAGTTGAAATTGATAATAATTTTGTAAAAATAGAAAATGAAATTTCAAAAATAAATAAATCACTAGAAAAATCTGTAAAAAGAACAGAAATAAAAGAACTTGAAAGTATAATTTCATTTTTTAATCCACTAAAAAGTAAATTTGTAACAAAGGAAGAAGTAGAAAAAATGATAAGAGAAAAAAAATAATTATTATTTATTTAATTCTATTTTTCTTTCTGCACGTGCAACCCAAAATCTTACTTTTTCTATTGCATCTATATTAACACTAATAGAATCTATTCCAGATTTTACTAAAAACTCAACTATATCATATCTATTTGATGGTGCTTCACCACAAATACTTGTCTTAACTCCAAACTTTTTACATATATCTATTACATGTTTAAATTGATATTGCATTGCTGGATGCATTTCATTAAACTTAGAAATCAATTTATCATTATTTCTATCTATTCCTAAAGTTAATTGACATAAATCATTGCTTCCAAACGAAATAAAATCTATGTTTTCTTTACAAATATCTTCTATTGAAAGTGCTGCAGCTGGAGTTTCTACCATAACGCCTATTTTTAATGTTTCTGGAGCATTTAATTCTGAAATTAATTTCTTTATTTTTCTAACTTCTTCAGCAGAAATAACAAAAGGTAACATAATAGCAACATTTGTTAAACCAAGGTTATGTAATTTTATAATTGCTGAAATTTCTATTTTAATTAATCTTGGGTCATCAATATCTCTTCTTATTCCATGCCATCCTAACATTGGATTTGCCTCTTGAGGTTCTTTTTCTCCTCCAGTCATATGTCTAAATTCATCAGTTCTTCCATCAAAAGTTCTTACCCATACAGGTTTAGGATAAAATGCAGCTGCAATTTGTTGAATCTCGTTTATTAATATTTCCTCTAGCTCAGATTCTCTACCTTGATTTATATATTCAAAAGGGTGAACTCCTGTTTTTGTAAGAAGATGTTCTAATCTTAATAATCCAACTCCATCAGTAATATTTGGAAGGTGCTCTAATTTTTCTGCGAAAGCTAAATTTACTTTAATTTCAGTTGCAGTTGGTATTAGCTGTGTCGAAACAATAGGTTCTTGACTTATAGATATTGGCGATATATTTATTTCAGCACCTTTATCTTCATAAACAATTCCATGAATAGCATCTACTATAACTTTATCTCCATCATGCAAGATAGAAGTTGCTTCTTTTGTACCAACTATACATGGAATTCCAAGCTCTCGTGAAACTATACTTGCATGACATGTAGCACCGCCCTGATCTGTAATTATTCCAGATGATTTTTCCATTGCTGGTACCATATCAGGGCTTGTCATTTTTGTTACTAATATATCACCCTTTTCAATTTTTGATATTTCATTTAAATCATGAATAATTTTTACTATTCCTCTTGCTATTCCCGGACTTGCTCCTAAACCGCGAAGTAATTCTTTTCCAAATCCTGTTACTTCTCTCTTTTCAATTTCTTTTAAAGTTGTTACTGCTCTTGTTTGTACTATATATATTTTTCCTTTTTCGATACACCATTCTATATCTTGTGGATAATTATAATGCTCTTCTATTTTTTTACAATATGCTGCTACACGCACTATTTCATCATCAGTTAAAACTTGAATATTTTGTTTATCTGTAGGAACATCTATTTTTATTGTTTCATTTGTTTTTGGATCTCTTATCGTTTGAATAAGTTTTTTTCCTATTCTTTTTTCTAAAATTGTTCCAGAAATTTTATCAACATAATATGAATCTGGCTCTACTTGACCTTGTACAATAGTTTCTCCTAAACCCCATGTACCTTCTATTAAAATTTTATTGGCTCCTTCTTTTGGATTTTTAGGATCTACTGTAAATGCAACCCCACTTTTTTCAGCATTAATCATTCTTTGTACTATAACACCTATTGCTGTTTCTAATGGCTGATTATTTTTATATCTATAATAAGTTGCGCGATCTGTATACAAACTTGCCCAAACTTTTTTTATTGCTGAAATTAATTCTTGTTCGCCACGAACATTAAGAATACTTTCATATTGCCCTGCAGAAGATGCCTTTGCTATATCTTCTACTATAGCTGAAGATCTAACAGCAACAAAAACCGGTTCTCTTCCAGCTCTTAACATTTCAATTCCTGTTATTTCTCTTGCTTCAGATGTAAGAGAAAGCTTTTTGTATGCTGATGCAATTTGCTCATAAACTTCTCTTGGCATTTTTGCTTCTAAAATTAATCTTCTTAACTTTTCACAATTTTCTTTTATTGAAGAAATATTTTGAAAATCTATTGATTTAAGAATTTCAGAAAATTTTTCATGTAAACCATTAAATTTTACAAATTCATTATAAGCAGATACAGAAACAAAAAAATGTTCTGGTACAGGAAATCCTGAATTTACAAGCTCTGCAAGATTTGCTGCTTTTCCACCAACTTCGCTTATATTTTCTTTTCCTAGTTTTTCTGGAAATAATACATAAGATTGCATAATTTTTAATTGAAAAAATGAAATTTAAAGATTTTTATTTTAAACTGGTCCATGCAAATAATGATTCAAAACTTCTTCAGGTGTTAGTGCACGGTTCCAGATTCGGACTTCATCGATTATGCCTCTGAAATAATAACCAGCACTAGCTCCCCAGCCACTAATAAAAATTTTTTCAGTTACACTTTTTGAGCTCTTTGTTATGGATGAACAACATTCAGATATATCCACTTTAGTTCCATTTATATAAAGTGTATTATTTGTTGATGATGGGAGCCCATTATGAAATACTGCAACAACATATATCAAATTATTAGCCATATAACTATTACTGGTGCCCAATACATTACTATCACCTGTATTAAAACCTAAACAGCCACAATTAATATATAAATCATATGCTGTATTCCAGCCAAAGGGCATTACACCTTGTGAACCTGTCCAATTCATCCAAAATTCTACTGTATTTTTAGCGTTGAGGGAAGTATTTACTAATAAATTATTCGCGGATACATTATTTGCTCCAGTAAAATTTAATGCTTTTCCATATTTTCCATCTACCCATTGTGGATTATTTACTAATTGACCGTCGTTTCCATAAATAGAAGAATCATAAGCAATTGTCCCTGAACCTTCATCAAATTTCCAATATCCAACTAAACTTGGGTCTGAATTTTCTTTTCCAACTTGTTTTGTTTGCACAACTCCAGGAATTGTTATTTTTAAAGTCCTTGGATAAGAATAATCAATAAAATCATAAACAAAAAATGTATAAATTTCCCCTGGATTAACTATTTTTGAAGAATTAGTAAAATTAACTGGTTTTTCATCTACATAAATTGCAAAATTTGTTATTGGGGTTTGTCCTGTATTTCTAATTGTTATTTGTTTTCCGCTAACTGCTTCTATAACAAAGTTTTGGGACATTCCTGTTGTAATTTGTGAAATTCCAGAACTTGCTGTTGAAGTTGTTTGGGAAAAAATACTA
>JAHLMR010000013.1 GCA_018920255.1 Candidatus Aenigmatarchaeota archaeon
TATATATTTGTGCATAGATTCTTGCATTATCAACTAAAATTCTTCCATCAGCAAGAAAACCACAAATTACAGCACCAATATTATCATCAATTTGTTGTATTTTATCGCTTGCAGGATTTTGTTTTAAAAGCTCAATAGATGGCTTATGAGCTATAAGTACAACACCTTCATTAAAAACTATTCCTATTGATGTTGTACCTTTTTTTACTGCTTCTCTTGCATATTCAACTTGAAACAATCTTCCATCAGGTGAAAATGTTACAATTGCACGATCATAACCCATAAATTCTGGCATGCCTTCCACAAAAACCACCTCTTATTTTAATAAATTTTATTGTATTGTATTTAAAGATTATTATTTATTATTTTTATAAATTATGAATATAATTAAATTTTATGCAAGAATTAGAATACTCTAAAGAAATAAAAAAAGAATTATTGAAAGAAGGAATAAAAATTGGAGAAAGAATAAGAGTAATTAAAAATAAAATTATTTTAGAAGGAATTTTGTTACCAAAGGGGGAATTTGGAGATAAAAATTCAATTGTTTTAAAACTAGATTCTGGATATAATATAGGAATAAAATATGAAAATGGGGTTAAAATTGAAAAGGCAAAAACATCAGAACCAAAAAAAATAAAAACTGAAACAGAAATTGAATTAGGAAAAATAAAAGAAAAATTTCTTGAAAGTTTAAAATGGGATGAAACAAAACCAAAAATTTCTTTAATAGCAACAGGCGGCACAATAGCTAGTAGAGTAGATTATAAAACTGGTGGAGTTTATATGATAATGAAACCAGAAGAATTTCTTTATAATATACCTGAATTAAGAAATATTATAAAAATACAAAGAATCATAAATCCATTTAATAAAGCAAGCGAAGATATGGATGTAAACGATTGGAAAATTATTGCAAAAAATGTTGCAAATGAGTTAAACAAATCAGAAGGGGTTATTATAACTCATGGTACAGATACTTTACATTTTACTTCAGCTGCTTTATCTTTCATGTTAAGAAAAAAATCTGAAAATTGGGATGAAAAACATTCTGTTTCAAAGCCAGTAGTTTTAGTTGGAGCTCAAAGATCTTCAGATAGAGGAAGTAGTGATACAGCAATGAATTTAATTTGTTCTTCATATTTAGCTATTTCAGATATTGCAAATATTGGAATATGTATGCATGGAAGTGAAAGTGATGATTTTTGTTATTTTATTCGTGGTACAAAAGTAAGAAAAATGCACACTTCTAGAAGAGATGCATTTAAACCAATAAACGAATTTCCTATTGCAAAAATATGGAATAACGGAAAAATAGAAATTTTAAACAAAAATATTAATAAAAGAACTAATGAAAAAGTAATTGCTGATTTAAAATTTAATGACAAAATAGCAATTTTAAAAGCATATCCTGGAAGCGAACCAAAACTAATAAAATTTTTAATAAAGAATGATTATCAAGGAATAATAATTGAAGGTACTGGTTTAGGTCATGTTCCAATATTTGCCAAGAAATCATGGACAAATGAAATAAAAAATGCATGTGAGTCTGGAGTTTTTATAGGTATTACATCACAAACAATATTTGGAAGAGTTAATAAATATGTTTATAGAAACTTAAGAATTTTATCAAAACTTGGAGCAGTTCATTTAGAAGACATGCTTACAGAAGTTGCATATATAAAACTTGGATATATTTTAGGGCATACAAAAAAACTAGAAAAAATAAAATCTGTAATGCTTACTAATATTTCAAACGAAATTACAGAACGTTCTGTTGGAGGTTTTATCGAATGAAATGCGGTATAGAAATTCATCAAAGATTATCAACTAAAAATAAATTATTTTGTAATTGTTCAACATCAGCATTTATAGAATCTCCAGAAAAAAATATAATAAGAAAATTACGTGCAGTTTCAGGAGAATTAGGAGAAATTGATCAAGCCGCAATATACGAAGCAATAAAAGGAAAAGAATATATTTATCAGACTTTTCCAAGTTCTACATGTTTAGTTGAACTTGATGATGAGCCACCACACGAAATAAATAAAGAAGCATTAGAAATAGCTTTAAAAGTTGCATTAATGCTTAATTGTTATATTCCTGAAGAAATTCATATAATGAGAAAAACTGTTATTGATGGAAGTAATACCTCTGGTTTTCAAAGAACTGCATTAATAGGGATAGGAACTGATAAATCTTTTATTGAAACAGCAGAAGGAAAAGTAAGAATAAAAGATATAAATTTAGAAGAAGAATCAGCAGGAATTGTAGAAATCCTTCCAGATTCAAAAATTATTTATAGATTAGATAGATTAGGAATTCCACTTATTGAAATAGGTACAAAAGCAGATATAAAGTCAGCATCTCAAGCAAAAGAGGTTGCTCTTAAAATTGGAATGTTACTTCGTAGTACAGGAAAAGCAATGAGAGGTATAGGTACAATAAGACAAGATGTTAATATATCAGTAGAAGGTGGAGCAAGAGTTGAAATAAAAGGTTTGCAAGAAATTGATTTAATAGAAAAAATTATTGAGAATGAAATAAAAAGGCAAGAAAAATTAATTGAACTAAAAAACTTTCTTTTAAATTCATTAGAAGTTAAAGGTCCGTTTGATGTTACTAATATTTTTAAAGAAACGCAATGTAGATTTATTTCAGGAATAATAAAATCAGGTGGTTTAGTTTATGCTATTTCTGTAAAGGGTTTAGAGGGATTATTAAAAACAGAATTATGTCCAGGAAAAACTTTAGGACGTGAACTTGCAGATTATGCAAATGCCTATGGTTGTAAAGGAATTATTCATAGCGATGAAGATTTAAAAAAATATTATTTAGAAAATGAGTTTAAGGAAATCTCAAAATTGTATCCTGGAGCAATTATAATTATTGCAGAGAAAAAAGAAATAGCAGAAAAAACAATAAAAGCAGTAGCTGAAAGAATAAAACAACTTATTGTAGGTGTGCCAGAAGAAACAAGAGTTGCTTGTCCTGATGGTACAACAAAATACACAAGACCGCTTCCTGGAGGGCAAAGATTATATCCAGAAACAGACCTCCCTCCAATAACTATTAATAAAAAATATTTAAAGAAACTTTCAAAAAATCTTCCAGAAACTTGGGAAGAAAAATTAAAAAAATTTAATAAAATTCTTCCAAAAGAACTTTCAGAAGAAATAATTAGAAGTGAGTATTTAGAGTTTTTTGAAAAATTATATATGAAATATGATCCAAAATTAGTTGCAAATACTTTTATTTCAACAATTAAAGAATTAAAAAGAGATGGTTATGAAATATCAAATATAGCTTTTGAGCATTTTGATGAAATTTTTGAAATGGTAAGCAAGAAAATAATTGGAAAAGAAGCAATACCAGAAATAATAAAAATTATTTCAAAGAATCCAAATTTGAAAATAGAAGATGCTATAAAAATTTTAGGAATAGAAAAAATAAGTATTGAAGAATTAGAAAAAATAATAAAAAATATTTTTAATAAATACCCAGATTTGTATAAAGAAAAGAAAGTTTCTGCATTAATGGGAGAAGTAATGAAAGAAGTTAGAGGAAAAATAGATGGTGCAATAGTATTTAAAAAACTAAAAGAGATGATTGAAAAATGAAACGTATAATATCTTTAATAGTTTTATTTCTTTTACTTTCACTTCAAACATATTCTATTCCTTCTTATAAAGGATTTGTAAATGATTATGCAAATGTTATTTCTAATAATTATGAAGTTTTAATAAATAATTATTTACTTGAGTTAAAGAAAAATACAAGTGCAGAGGTAGTTATTTTAACTGTAAATGATACAGAATCTTATACACCAAAAGAATATGCAACATTAGTTTTTAATACTTGGGGAATAGGGAAAAAAGAAAAGGATAACGGATTATTAATACTTGTTTCTATGAAAGATAGAAGAATAGAAGTAGAAACAGGCTATGGGCTTGAAGGTATTTTACCTGATTCTAAAGTTGGAAGAATTTTAGATGAAAATGTTATACCATTTTTAAAACAAGGAAATTATGATGAAGGATTATATAGAGCAGTAATAAGTTTTGGAGAAGTAATAATGAAAGGTAAATCTGAAATATATGTAGAAGATAATGAAAATATTCAAAAGTTTTATATCTTTTTTGCTTTTTTTATTATATTAATATTTTTTAATTTTTTCAGAACAATATTAAAGGTTCCTAAGTGTCCTTATGATAAAACAAAAATGAAGCTTATTTTAACAAGAACAGAAAGAACAACAGGATTTTTCCCTCAAGAATTTTATATTGAAGTTTATAAATGTCCTAAATGTGGATATGGATTAGAAAGAAGAGAAAAGAGAAGAAAACATATTTTTATTATAGGTGGAATTGGAGGTACTGGAGGAGTTTTTGGAGGGTTTGGTGGAGGAAGGAGTGGCGGTGGTGGTGCAGGAAGAGGTTTTTAGTAAACTTTATAAATTAATATTCTATTCATTATTTCTATGGAAAAAGACTTTTTTTCAAAACATAAGGTTGCTATAATTATTCTAATAGTTTTAGCAATAATAATTATATCAATAATTGGAATGTATAATAATTTTGTATATCTTCAACAAAATATTAATGCAAAATGGTCTGAAGTTGAAAATCAATATCAGCGTCAGGCAGATTTAATTCCTAATTTAGTATCTACTGTAAGTTCTGCTGTTAAAGTAGAAGTTTCACTTTTACAAAACCTTACTGCAGCAAGATCTGCATGGGCAAATGCAAAAACTCCCTATGAAAAGGATGTTGCAGGTGTTCAAATGTCAAATTCACTTGCAAATTTTATAGGTGCTGTTGCTGTAGCTGAAAACTATCCTCAACTTCAGGCAAATAAGCAATATACAGCTTTAATGGATGAACTTGCGGGAACTCAAAATAGAATAGCTACAGCTAGAACAAGATATATAGAAGCAATTCAAAAATTTAATACTGCAATAAAAACTTTCCCAGGAGTTTTATTTGCAGGTTTATTTGGATTTAAAGAAATAGAATATTATAAAGCAGAAATAAAATCATTATCAACACCGCAATTAGGTTCTGGAGTTTTACCTTAGGCGTTTTTAATGCTTTCAAATAAATTAAAATCAAATTTAATTATATTTTTAATTTCTTTATTAATTTCATTTTTAATTGTTTTTCTTTTTGATATACATCATAGTTTTTATACATGGCCATTTGAATTAAAATTTATTTTTAATAATTCTGCACCATATTTTTTATTTACAATATTGGGTGGAATTATAGGACTTATATTTATAAAAATAATTATTTATGCTGTTAAAATTGAAAATAAGAAATAACTATATTTGGTGATAAAATGACAGAATTAGGTCAAGTCTATAAATGTCAGATTTGCGGAAATATTGTAAGTGTAATGCATGCTGGAATAGGAATACTGGTTTGTTGTGGTCAGCCAATGGTTTTATTGAAAGAGAAGATAGAAGAAGAAGGAAAAGAAAAGCACTTACCAGTTGTTACAATAAATAAAAACAATATACATGTAAAAGTTGGTTCAATTGAACATCCGATGGAAAGCAATCATTATATTGAATGGATTGAGGTTATAACTGAAAATAAAAAATATATAAAATTTCTTTCTCCAGGATCTAAACCAGAAGCAGATTTTGAAATTAAAGATAAAATAATTGCTGTCCGTGAATATTGTAATGTGCATGGTTTATGGAAAAAAATAGTAAAAAATTAATTATTTTTAATATTTTTCATAAAAATATTCATCACTTGAACGAAATATTCTAGCTAAAGGAAGGTGTTTACCCTTACCCTTTAAATACTTAATTCTTTTTTCAATACATTCTAAAGATCTCCCCAGGCATGCTGGAAAATTCTCTATTTCTTCTATACTATATCCATTTTTTTCTAAATATTTGATTTTTTCATTTAAACTTTCAATTTTATAATTTAGTATAGCAGGATAAGAATTAATTAATTTTTTAATATTAAATCCGTGTTTTTCTAAATTTTTTATTTTTTCCTCAATTGTTTTTTTGTTCTGGCCTAAAAAATTTGGATTTAATTCTATAACGTTTTTTAATCTACATCCTATTTCTTCAAGATATTTAATTTTTTCTTCTAAAGTTTCTATTTTAAGACCTATTATTGAAGGACATTTTTCAACAACTTTTATTGTATCTATATCATTTTCTTTTAAAAAACTAATTTTTTCATTTATATTTTCTAGAGAATAGTTAAAAATCTGTGGAAATTTTTCTATTACTTTTTTTGAATCGATATTTCTTTTATTTAAATATTCTATAATTTCTTCCATTTTTTCCTTTGAACAACCAATATCAATACGATTTAAAATTTTACAAGATTCAATTCCGTAATTAGATAAAAGATTATAAATTTCTTTTAGTTTTCCACTTCCATGACTAAAGAATTTATCATTACATTTTATTTCCGTACCGTCGTTTATTTCTTTCAAAAACTTATATGTATTTATTATTTCTTCATATGAAATTTCAACTTCAGATTTTGGAACTTTACCAAAAAGATATTCTATAAATAATTTCTTTTTTTCCTTTTCTCCATATTTTGTATTATTTTTTACTCTCCTTAATGGATTTTGATATTCCCTATAATTTGCGCCCTTTTTTACTAATTCCGCAAGTAACTTACAATCATATTCAAATTCACTTTTTTCAAAATTACTTTTCATATAAAATTAAATTTAAATAGAAAAATACTTAAAGGTTTATTAGAATTATAAATTACTTGCTATTTCAAAAAATTTCTTATAATCTCTTTGTAAATTTTTGCAGCATTTACTAAATCTTTTATTTCTATATACTCATCTTTTATATGACAATTTTCAGGCTTTCCCGGTCCAAAAACAATGCAAGGAAATCCATTAGAAATAAAATAGCCAGCACCAGTTGCTCCATGTTCTCCAACTATTTTAGGTTCTTTATTTAAAACAGATCTTATAGATTCCTGTATTATTTTTATTGTTTTTTCATCATACGATGGTTTAACGGGTGGATAATACAGCAATTCTTTTATTTCTATTTTCATATTTTTATCTTCTTCTGACAATCTGTTTATAATTTCTCTTATTAAATCTATAATTGCTTCTTTCTTTTCTTCAGGTATTAATCTTATATCAAGTTGAGCCTTTGCAATTCCTGGAATGACGTTTGTTTTTATTCCAGAATTAAATATTGTTATTGAAATAGTAGAGTTTCCTAATAATTCATTTTTCCCTTCAATTTTCATATTTTGAATATGATATAAAACTTTGTTTAATTTTTCTAATGCATTAACTCCTGTCCATGGCATTGATGCATGTGCTTCTTTTCCATAAGATATTAATTCAAGCCACAAAATTCCTTTTTCTGATACAACTAAATCAAAATTTGTTACATCACCAATTATTACTAAACTATTTTTTTGTTTTTTCATTTTTTTAATTATACCACGCATTCCAATTTCTTCATT
Source organism: Candidatus Aenigmatarchaeota archaeon (assembly GCA_018920255.1). Taxonomy (GTDB): domain Archaea; phylum Aenigmatarchaeota; class Aenigmatarchaeia; order Aenigmatarchaeales; family JAHLMR01; genus JAHLMR01. The sequence goes on from JAHLMR010000013.1 coordinate 7,482, forward strand.
ATCACCCATTTCTTCATTTACTGTGAAAATAAACTTAAGGCAGCCGTTTGGCTTCCACCCTTCACGTTTTAATGATGCTACTGCTTCTATCATTGAAGCTAGACAACCCTTCATGTCTGTTGCTCCTCTTCCATAGATTTTCCCATTTGTAACCTTTCCTTCAAATGGAGAATATTTCCATCCTTCTCCAGCAGGAACTGTATCTAAATGTCCATTTAAAATTAAAGTTTTTTCAGATTTTTCAGAACCAAGCGTTGCAATAATATTTGGTCTATTTTTTGCAATTTCAATTTGTTCTACCTTAAAACCAATTTGTTTTAAAAGATTTGAAATTAAATCAGATAACTTCTTTTCATTTCCGGGTGGATTTGAAGTATTTATTTGTATAAATTTTTTAGTTAAAGAAACAATTGCTTTTTCATCTATTTCTTGTTTTTTCATATTTTTATTAAGAAAGGAGTATTTTTAAATTTTATTGTTATTGTATTAATTTTAAAAATAGAATATTTAATAAATATATTATGAAAAAATTTATCTATTTATTTATAATACAAATTTTAATTTTATCATTAAATGTGTATAGTGCAAATATTTATGTTTCTTCGAGCACATTTTGTCCTTCTAATACATCTTCTGATATTTATTATATAAATACAAATGTTGTTTTCAATTGTACTACTCCAATAAACATTAATACAACTTCTTATGCAATTATTATAAATTCAAATAATATTAAATTAGATTGTAACAATACTTTAATTTTTGGAAATAAAACTTTAATATCTACAACATATGGAATTTATGTATCTAACAAAAATAATATTACAATAGAAAATTGTATTATTTCTGGATATACTAATGGAATTTATTTTAATTCTGTTTCAAATAGTAGTATAAAAAATTCTACATTATTTGAAAATTCTAGAGAAGGAGGTTTTATGGAAGCTGCAATAATAATAAATGGAGGAAGAAATAATTCGATATTTGATTCATTAATATTTAATAATTCTGTTTCTGGAATTTATTTAGAATCTACAAATAACAACACAATTTATAATACAACATTATTTGAAAACAGATATTTTGGATTATTTATTAGATATTCTTCATATACAAATATATCAAACAATATTTTTTCAAAAAACGAATGGGCTGGAGTTTATTTAGAAGGTTCTCACAATAATTCTATAGAAAATAATATATTATCTGAAAATACTTATAACGGAATAACATTTCATGTGAATAATAATTATAATTTAATAAAAAATAATATATTTATAAACAATACTAGAAGAGCACTTCATTTTTATTATTATCCTAAACATTCACAAATAATTAATAATACGTTTTTTGGAAGTGGTTTGTTTATAGACCCACAATATGAAACAATTTATGAGCCAACTAATTTTACAATATTAAATAATACAGTTAATGGACTTCCTATAGTTTATTTAAAAAATATTAATAATTTAATATTTAATGAAGATGCAGGGCAAATAATTTTAGAAAATGTAACAAATATTACAATATCTAATTATAATTTCTATGATAATTCAGTTGGAATAACTTTATTAAATGCTTACAATATAACATTAATAAATAATACTTTTCAAAACAGCGGGGTATTTTTACAACTTTCTAAAAATAATACATTTTTAAACAATTATGTAAATGGAAAACCTCTAGTATATTTAGAAAATAAAGATAATTATGTTGTAGAAGATGCAGGACAAGTTATAGTTATAGATTCAACAAATATATCAATAAAAAATTTAAATCTTTCAAATACGGTTTCTGGGATTTTTTTAATAAATGTTTCAAATAGTTTAATTTATAATAATTTTATAGCAAACAATTCTTTTAGTGGTATATACGTTACATCATCTTCAAGTAATGAATTCATAGAAATAGAAAACAATACTATAGAAAATTGTTCATGGCCAGGAATACTAAGTTTTAAAGATTATTTAAAAATTTCTAATAATAAAATTAAAAATAATTATCCAGATGGAATATGTATTATTAATATGTATTCATTAATTTTTGATAATGAAGTAGTTGGAAATCAAGACGATGGTATTTCTTTATTATATTTTAAAAATTTTGTATACAACAATTATGTTGAAAATAATAGATGGGGAATAGCATCACAGCCATATGAATATGGCTATAATTATATTTTTAAAAATATACTAATGAATAATACACAAATAGGTATATTTTTAAAAAATAATAAAGATACAATAGTAAATGATAATTTATTAAAAGATAACATAATTGGTATTTATGGTTGTTGCGGTTATGGTTTAATTAATATTACAATTATAAATAATACAATAATAAATAGTTATCATGCAATGAAATTTGATCCCCTTCCTGCAGGTAATACTAATATACAAATTTTAAACAATAAATTAATAAATGGAAGTTATTATGGAATTTATGTAAGAAATATGACTGGACAAATTGAAAATAATAGTATTAGTAATTTTAAAATTAATTTTTATGTAAGAGATATTATTTCTAATTTAAGTATAAAAAATAATACAATTTTAAATGGATTTGACTATGGAGTTTATTTATTAAACACAAATAATACAAATTTTCAAAATAATATTTTATATTTTAATAATAGATCAATTTACTTAACTTCTTCAAATAATAATAGTTTTGAAAATAATACAATTTGTTATAATAAATATGGTATTTATAATAATACGCCAAACATAATAAAAAATAATATTTTTTGTGCAGATTTTATTAGTTTTCCACAAACTTGGACTATAAATCCTATTTCAAACATTTCAATAAATGTTTCAAATATCTTATTCCAACCAGCATCTTGTTATTTTAAAATTAATAATAATTTGCTTGGAATAAATGAAACTGTTTATGATTTTCAATTAATTAATTTTAATTTTTCAGAAATTTCTTCAGAAGGAGTTTATAATATAAATGTATATTGTAATGATAGCACAGGGACAAATTATGCAAACAATTCAAAATATTTTGTAATTGGAGATGTTTCTATTTTAGATTTAATTTTTGAACAAGAAACAATATATACTACAACAAATATAAATGCAAAACTATTATTAAATTCTTCTGGACCAGCAAATTTAAATATAACTATTTATTTAAACGGAACTTATTTTTATTCAAATTTAACAAATATAGATTTAGGTATAAATGAAATACCAATAAATATTGGAAAGTTAAATTCTGGAAGTTATGAAATAAAAGTACAAATAGATCCAGATAATAATTTATCAGAATTAAATGAAAGTAATAATGAAATTATAAAAAATATAATTGTTAAATTAGCTCAATCCGGACCAACAATATTAGAGTCTCCTAAAGAATTTTCAAGTATTCAAATAATTCCAGCTCAAAAATTAATTAGTTTTGATTTTTTGAACTATAGTATTTTTGAAATTGATTTAATTTTTTCAAAAGATGTTTCAAATATTTCATTATCATTAAATAAAACAAGTATATGTAGTCAAATAGAAGAAGTTCAAAGAAAAAATTATGATTGTTATGAAATTAAAAAAGTAAATTTTTTAGATTCAGATATTTTAAATGTATTTTTAAGATTTAAAGTTTCAAAGAAATGGATTAAAGAAAATAATATAGAAAAATATTCAATAAAATTATATAGATATAATGATGGTGTCTGGAATGCAATTCAAACAAAATTAGTAGAGGAAGATGAAGAATATATTTATTTTGTTTCTGAAACAAAGTATTTATCAATATATTCAATATCAGGACAAGTTAAAACAATAACAGCTCCAAGTGAAGAAAAGCCAACAGCTCCAACTGAAGAAAAACCAACTGAAAAGTCAACAGAAAAACCTGCAGATTATACAATGATTCTTTTAGGAATAATTATAATACTTTTAATTATAAATATTCTTATTAAAAAGTTTTTTAAATATAGAATTAAATCAAAAAATAAAAAAATGATTAAAATGAAAAGTCAAAAATTAAAAATAAGGAGGCGATTAAAATGAAAAGTAATATATTAATAATTATATTAAGTCTTTTATTAGTTTTCGGAAGTTTTGGATTTTCTGTTGATATTGATACTTGTCAAGAAATAAATTCCGAGGGTGAATATGTTTTAACAAAAGATTTAACAAGTGACGGTATATGTATAACAATTACAGCATCAAATGTTATTCTTGATGGTGCAGGATATTGGATAAACAGAACAGGGGGTTCTGGAGATGCTTATGGAATTTATGTTAATAATGTTGAGAATGTAACTATTAAAAATGTAAATGCTGCAGACTGGACTATTGGGATTTTTATAAGTTATTCCTCAAATATCAGCCTAACAAACAACACAGCAAATTCAAATGGTAACGGAATTTCTTTATATTTTTCCTCAAACAACACGCTAACAAACAACACGGCAAACTCAAATGGTTTCGGAATTCATATATACAAATCATCAAACAACATCTTAATAAATAACATTGTAAATTCGAATAATCAGAATGGAATTATTTTATCTTTTTCCTCAAACAACACATTAATAAACAACACCGCAGGCTCAAATGGAGTAGGAATTTATTTATATTCTTCCTCAAACAACACATTAATAAATAACACAGCAAAGTCAAATGGTAACGGAATTTATTTACACGCTTTTTCATCAAACAACACTTTGACAAATAACATTGCAAGTACAAATAAAAACACCGGAATTTATTTATATTCTTCCTCAAACAACACATTAATAAACAACACAATGAACAACAATACATATAATTTTGGCATGTATGGATACGCTATTTCACATTATTATCAAGATGTTGATACTTCAAACACAGTTGATGGAAAACCAATTTATTATTGGACAAATGAAAAAAACGCTCCAAATAACTGTAAAAACGCAGAAATAAATGAATCAAGTAATGCTGGCTTTGTTGCATTAGTTTCTTGTGATAATATTACAGTAAAAAATTTAAATTTAAGTAAAAACTCTCATGGAATTTTATTAGTAAATACAACAAATAGTAAAATTTCAAATAATAATATAAACTCAAATTGGCGTGGAATTTATTTATATTCTTCCTCAAACAACACTTTGACAAATAACATTGGAAGTACAAATAACGACACCGGAATTTATTTATATTCTTCCTCAAACAACACGCTAATAAACAACACGGCAAACTTAAATTATAATGGAATTTATTTATATTCTTCCTCAAACAACACATTGACAAACAACAATGCAAGCTCAAATATTGATTACGGAATTTCTTTATACTCTTCCTCAAATAATACCCTGACAAACAACACAATGAACAACAATAAATATAATTTTGGCATAGCTGGGGCGAGTATTTCACATTATTATCAAGATGTTGATACTTCAAACACAGCTGATGGAAAACCAATCTATTATTGGACAAATGAAAAATATGCTCCAAATAATTGTAAAAATGCAGAAATAAATGAATCAATTAATGCTGGCTTTGTTGCATTAGTTTCTTGTGATAATATTACAGTAAAAAATTTAAATTTAAGTAAAAACTCTCATGGAATTTTATTAGTAAATACAACAAATAGTAAAAT
>JAHLMR010000014.1 GCA_018920255.1 Candidatus Aenigmatarchaeota archaeon
TCAATTAATGCACATATAGACATAAATAAAAACTAATATCAAAAGTTATTTCTCAAAAGCAAGTAAATCAGGTGAAATCAATAAATTTTTAACATTATCTGAAGCATCAAAAAAATATGAAAAATTAGAAGAGAAATTAGTAGATATTTTATCATTTAAAAAAATAAAATCATATAGAGATTTTATGATAAAAACAAATAGATTTAGATATGCTGAATTCTATTCTCAATCTTCAGGAAAATATACAAAAGAACTTTTGAATAAATTAAAAACAAAATTCCCAGATATGGCTAATGATATAAAAAATAAAATTATAAGAAAATCTAAATATCTTTTAGGTGTCTTACCATTATCAACATTATCTATGAAAGCAAATTCAAAAAATACATATAGTAATTCTTTAAGTAATAAAAGTTATGTAAATAATTTTAAATCATCATTAAAAACTTTATCAAATTCTATAAGTAAATATTTTTCTTCATTTAAATCAAATTTTTTTAGAAAATGATAAGCTATGAATGAAAAACAAATAGAACAAGAAATTCAAAGAAATATAAATTATGATTTTGATAGAATTTCTTTAAGATATTTACTTTATGATTATCCCTTAAAGGTATATAAAAAACAAATTATTAAAAATAAAAAATTCTCAAAAGAAGAAATTAAATTTGCAACAAAGTTTGTTAATAATTTTTTTCATGATTTTTTTAATAAAAAAACTGATATCTTTTCTTATTATAAGGAAGATATAAAAATAAATATAAAGCAAATAAGAGATAGAAAAAATATAATTGCTATTAGTATATTAAGTGATTTAAATGAAAATGATAACCCGTCAATATATCTAAATACTCTTTATCATGATTTTATAATAGAAAACCTTAAGCAAATTTTATTACATCAAACCATGCCTTTTTGTATATATCTTAATAATTTTCAGAAAAAATATTTTCCAAAAAAGTTATTAAAAGATAAAGTTTTGTATGATGCTGTTTTATATGAAACTATTTTAAATCATTCTTGGTTGCAAAAATTTTCAAAAAGAATTTATAAAATAAGAGAAAAATTAATTGATTATTTATGTTTTATATTTGATAAAAATTATTATAATTTTTTCATTAGAATAAATGGTTTTAAAAATTACAAATATAATAAAAAAATTTCTAAATCTGATTTTGAGAAAGATTTTAAAAAAGATATGCTTAACTTTTCAAAAATACTTTATGAAGAAAAAAGAAAAATTATAAAATCTTTTAAGAAAGAATATTTTTCTAAGAAAGATTTTTAATTTTTAACTCACATCCATTAGGATTTTTTAATAAAACAACTCTACTAGGCATATTTTCATCTTTTATTTCCCAACTAAGAAGCTTTGAAAGTTTTTCAGAAAATTCTTTTATTTCTTCAAAGGTTAGCATAGAATTATAAGGAAGACGTTTAGTAGAATAACCAACAGACATATAACTTTTAACTTCAACAAAATCAACATTACTAACTTTTATTAGTTCCGAATATTCTTCAATATTTTTATTATTTAAATCTCTAATTAAAGTTAACCTTATTACTTTTCTGGTTTTTATTTCTGGCAAAAATTTTAAAGTATTAACAATATTATTCCAAAGATTTTTTGAAATTGGATTTTGTATTTTTTCAAAAATTTTTTCATTTGGAGAGGTTAGTGATACATATAATTGATCTGGAAGATTTTTTAATTCTTTTATTTTTTCAGGAAACGTCCCGTTTGTTACAAGAAAAACAGAAAAATTCCTTTTCTTATATCCTGCTATAAGTTCATCTATATAAGGATACATCATAGGCTCCCCTTCTAAAGAAATAGCAACTTGGTTTGGTGTCATTGCTTCTTTAAGAAATTTTTCAGAGTGAGGAACCCCGCCCAATCCTGTTAAAAGGTTTTTTTGTGCTTTTATAGATTCTTCAATAATTTCTTCTGGTGAATCTATATTTGAGTCTTCTGTAGGTTTCCAGTTTTCATATGCAGATGTTGTATCTCTCCAACAATGAAGACATCTTAAATTACAAAATGGAAGAGAAGGTGTCATTTGTATACATTTATGACTTTTAATTCCATAAAATTGCTGCTTATAACAAACCTCCTTTCCACCTGTTTTTATAGATTTTTTACACCATAAACAAAGCTTAACAGCACTATGCATATTTTTTCCAATTAATTTATAGCTTGCTTTTTGTAATCTTTTTCTATATTCTAAATCTATCATATTGTATTTATTTAACATAAAGTTTATAAAAATTATAAAATGAATATATTCTCTATGAAAAAAGGGCTATCAAATTTAGTAATTTTAATTTTATTAGTCTTATTATCTATTTTATTAGTTTCCCAAGTATATGTATGGTCACAATCATCTTTGAAACTTTCTTACCCAGAAAAATTAACAGATAAGTATTTAACAATAAGGGGCTGTATTCATATTTTAGATGCTAATAAAACATCAATTTTAATAAAAAATTGCGGTTTAACTACAATAAAAAACGGTGCTGTATATATTAATTATATAAAAAAAGCAGAATTTTCAAGAGAAATAGAACCACAAAAATCAATTTGGATAAATTATAACGAACAAATTGAATCTGGTACTTATAGTTTTATTGTTGTAGCTGATGTTGCAACAAGTCCAGAATTTAAATTAACAGTATAAAAAAGTTTAAATTTATAAAAAATTAATTTTTTTTATGCACGGAATAAGTGAATATGTTATAATTTTATTAATTTTATTGATTTCAATTTCAATTTTATCAACATTTTATTTTTTTATTTCTCAAACTCAATTCAATATTCAAAGTAGTATTCAAAATCAAACCTCAGAAATACAAAAACAAACTGGTTCAGAAATGAAAATATTAAATATTTTAAATGTTGGATCTTGTTCAATAAATATAACTTTATTAAATTCAGGAATTTATGAATTAAATAATTTTTATGTGTATGTAAATAATATTCCTTGGAATAATGTCGTTTTAATAAATAATCTTAAACCAGGAGAAGTAGGAATAATAAAAGTTAATTTAGATAATTCTTATGATGGTAAAAATGTTGAAATTAAAATAACAACACCATATACTATGAGAACAGCAAGAAAAATTGTAAATTGTTCTGGAGAATAATTTTATAGATCTTCAAGTTTAAATTTATATCAATTGCATTTGATTCTATGCTTAAGAAACTTTTAAAAATTAATAATAAATTTAAGTAAATATATGGTAAAGGAAATAGAAAAATGGTGGGATGAAGCTTCAAAATGGTTTCAAGAAGAAATTAAAATACCTACGCATACAGTACATTGGGGTATACATGCTCCTTATGAAAAAGAGTTAAAGTTACTCGGTAATGTTAAAGGAAAAAGAATTTTAGAATTAGGTTGCGGAGGCGGACAAAATTCAATAGCCTTAGCAAAAAAAGGAGCAATATGTACAGGAATTGATATATCAATAGAGCAATTGAAATTTGCTAAGAAATTAGCTGAGAAAGAAAAAGTAAAAGTCAAATTCATAAAGGGAAATTTTCAAAATTTAAGTAGATTTAAACAATGCAGTTTTGACATAGCTATTTCAGCATGGTCTTTCCAATATTCACCAAATCTTAAAAAATTATTTAAAGAAGTTTATAGGGTTCTTAAGAGAAACGGATTATTTGTATTTGGTTATCCAAATCCGTATCATGATATAATAAATGTTAAAACCTTTAAAATTGAAATGAGTTATTTTAAAATAGGAAGATATGAAGAAATAGAAATTTGGCCAGATGGAAGCAAACATAAATTTGTTAGGTATCAAGTAAAAATAAGTGACATTTACAATAATTTAGTAGATGCAGGTTTTTTCGTTGAGAGAATTATTGAGCCTCTATCATTAAAAGATAAAAGTTTTGAAAAATATTACCCTACAAAATTATCAAAATTAATTGGCCCAACAATAATATTTAAAGCAAGGAAAATATAGCGATGTTTTGCTTGTTACTACAAAATTTTCAAATAATTATTAAGCTTTTCTTTCTAACAGCAGCAAACGTTATATTAACAATTACTAAATAGCTATAACTATATTTTTTTAAATGAGGAGCATCTTTTACATAACCCTGTTGTTGTATCAAAGTCATTTGCACAAACTCTTGCTCCGCATTTCCAACAAGAATAAATTTGTATAGTGGCTTTTCCGCATATATTACATATTCCAGCTTTATGCATTTTTTCACCTTAATACTATTTTCATATTATCATGTGCAACTTCAACATTTTTAAAATATTTTTTAGCAACCTTTAAAATTTCTTTTGTATCCTTATATCTTCTACTAAAATGAGTTAATATTAGTTTTTTAACATTACTTTTTTTAGCATTTAAACATACTTTTTGAACTGTTGAATGATATCTTTCTTCAGATATTTTTCCATCTATAAAAGTTGCATCATGAATTAGTAAATCAGCATTTTTTGCATTAGAAAAAATATTTTTTGAAACTTTTGTATCCCCAGAATAAATTATTTTTCTACCATATCTTAATTTAGCAACTTTATTCAAAAGTATTTTTTTATTATTCTTTAAAATATAACCTTTATTTTTTATTTCTTTAAGTTCTTCTTTTTCTATTCCATATTTTTTTGCAAGTTTTGGAATTATATGCCATGTATCTTTTTCTTTAAAAAAATAACCTACAGCAGGTACAGAATGTAAAGCCCTTATACTATAAATTTCAAATCTATCATTTTGAAAAATTAAATCTTTATTTTTTTCATAATCAATATCAATTGGTTTTATTTCAAATCCTATTCCCCAATAACTTAATTCAAGCAATCCAGAAACAAATCTTTCTGCTTCGGGTGCATATATTTCAAGCGGAGCTTTTCTACCTTCCATATGTAATGTTTCAATTAATGGAAGAAGACCGCCAAAATGATCAGCATGCCAATGTGTTATAAAAATTTTATTTATTTTAAGAGGCGAAATTCCATTTTCAAGAAGTCTTGTTTGAGTTCCTTCGCCGCAATCAAAAAGAAAATAATTTCCAGAATATCTTAATAATATTCCAGGATGTTGTCTATCTTTTAACGGAATCCCCGACCCACAACCTAAAATTATTATTTCTATTGGTTCTGGCATATTAAAATATTAAAATTTTTAATTTAAAAGGTTTTAATAAATGTTTAAATAGTTTTTTATTTATTAATAAAATATGTGTGATGTACCAGAAAGTTGGGAAGATGTATACAAATGGTGTGGGATTGATCGTAAAGATGTTTTACCAAATGGCTCAAAAGAAATAATAATTTATCCTACATTAGACGATTATGTTTAAATCTTCTTCAAAGATTTCTCTTAAAAAAATTCTAAATTCTTCAGAATATTCTTTAGCTAATTCAAAAAATTTGTTATCATAGTAAAGAAAGGAATTAGTAAAACTATCAACAATTCCTGCTGGAATTCCAATTTCTAATAATTTTTCTTTATCAAGTTTTATTAACCAATTAAATAATTCTTCTACTCTTTTAAAATCTCTTAATTTTTCAACACACCATTTATCATTTTTAATTTTTATTTTCCACTCTTTATATCTATTTAAAAATCCTTCTGCATGCTTATCATAAATACTTGGACCATAATGTCTTTCTATTTTAGAAACTCTCCAGTTTTCAAGTTCAAATAAAAGTAAACAATTTTCTTTATCAATAAAAATTTCATTCAATATAGTTTTAAAATTATTTTCTTCTAAAATTTTTGCTATTCTATTAGAACATTTTAACATCTGAGGATACAATATATCATCAATAATTTCAGGCCTTTTAAATTTAATAACAAATATTCTACTTCCTCTTGCTCTTAAAGTTCTCATTAAATCTATTACAGAATAAGGAATTTTCTTTCTAGGAAGAAAGAAATTAACTGATGGAGAAAAAAGAAAATCTCTTGCTGTACAAATAAATTTAAATAATTTTTCTGAAGAAACAGCTGCAGCAACATTCCTATTTTTATCAACAGGATCTATAAATATAAGGGGAGATTTTTCAAATTTTATTTTTTCTGTTTTTTCAATTGATAAGATAATTCCACCAAATTTCCAATTTGCAACATTTTTTATACAATTTAAAAAACTTCCATATTTTATAATTAATAATTCACATAAATATCCGGAAAAACCTTTAGTTTTTACATCAGCACCATAACATTCTGCAGATTTCATAAATGCTTTTAATAATCTTGCTTCATCTGGATTTTTTAAATTTCTTATAACATATTTTACATGATGAGGTGTTCTATCAACAGCAGATTTTATTTTATTTGCTGGAACATCATAACAAGGTACAATATCAACATCAAAAACAGTATTTTCAAAGAATATTCTTGCATTTAAATAAGGATGTTCTGCATATGCAATTTCCCACTTTCCTCTAAGTTCTTCTACAATTTCCTTTCCTATTTCTATACCAAATTTAGTTAATTTATCTTTTTGTAGTGAGGGATGAAAAATCATAAAAAGATCTGTCTCATATTTTCCCTTTAAATTAGTATTTTTAGCAACAGAACCACATATCATTGCTCTTGCATTAAATTGCTTAAGTTTTTCATTTGCTATTTTTAATAGTAATTCTGAAAATTTTTTATTTTTTATCTCTTCTTCTTTTGATGGTTTTATAAGTTTGATAGCATCATTACAAATTTTTTTATAAGTAGCATCCTTTACCATTTAAACACCGATAATTTTATAAGTAAAAATTAATAAATAAAGATTATTGTTTAAGGTGATTTTTATAATAGTAGCAGATATAATGAATAAAAGACCAAAATTTGTAACCCCAAATACTACAGTTCAAGAAGCTGCAAAAATAATGTCTGAGTTTAGAATAGGTTCTGTTATAGTTATTGATAATGGTAAAGTTGTTGGTATTCTTACAGAAAGAGATATTTTAACTAAATTAGTAAGTAAAGGAGAAAGGCCAGAAACTACTCTTGTAAAGGATATTATGACAAAAAAAGTTCATTTTATAAATCAAAAAGCAAGTTTAGAAGATGCTGCAAATATGATGGTTAAATATGAAATTAAGAAACTTCCTGTAATAGATGATAATGAAAATTTAGTTGGAATAATAACCGCAAGCGATATAATAGCTTTTGAAAAGAAATTAATAGAAAGAATTTCATTTCTAATGGTTTCAAGAAAAGAGACATATGTTGGTGGATAGAAACTATGATTGAAGATATTATAATTGCTAAGGGAAATGAAGATATTGTTGCTATGGATCCTCAAAAGATTATCATAACAAAATCAAACGTGGCTTTTGATGATTCTGTTATAGGTACAAATGCTGATAAATCTGCAAATGATTTAAGTAATGAAATAAAAGAAGCATTAAAGTCTAGAAAAAAAATTCATGTTGTTATAAGAGCTGGAGATGTTGAAGATGAAATCATAGCGTTTGGTTCTTTTGATATTAAAGCTTCTGATAGACAAAATATAATTTTAACAAAAACAGATTTTATAGATTCCGCAACAATAGGAGTAAAATCAAATAAATCAGCAAGACAATTAAGTAGAGAATTAGTAAAACAATTAAGAATTCCGGACAATTTAATTGAAATATATCTTAGAATCAAGGAATAAGCTTTATTCGCTTCTTATACTTACTATCATTTTTCTACCTTCTATAATCCAATACTGAACTTCTATACCTTGAGTAATTTTATCTTTCAATTCTTCTGGAATTTGACATTCAAATGTTTCATATGTTTCTAAATCCATTAGTTGAGCAGTATTACCAACTATTGAAATTACTTGAGCATTTTTCTTTTCTACTATTGGCACATCTATTTCAGTATCTGCAGGTTTAACAATTGATCTTTTTTTCATATCAAAAATTCCTATTGCATCTAATCTTGCCTTTGCACCCCCATGCTTTCCAGAAGTTGAAACAACAACCTCTAAAACTTTACATGGTTCACCATCTATTATACAAAATTTTCCTTCTTTAAGATTTTTAATAGCTGTTTTTGTTGTAGTCATTATTTCTCACCTGCCGCAAGTTTTATATCATCTTCAAATATAGTTTTTCTTTTTGCATATTTTGCATATTTTGCTGCATCTAAAGCAATTTTAATTGCAATTTCATCAATAGTTTTTTGTAATAAATTTAATGCATCAGGAGATATTTTTTTAATTTCTGCTTCCTTTGCAATTTTCTTAATAACTGTTTTGGGGATCATAAAATAATATTTGATGTCTTATTTAAAAAGTTTTACAATTATAAAAATAATATGATATATGATAGTTCAGTATTATTAAATTCATCATGTAACTTTGATGAAATAATAACAGTTCAAGAAGTAATAAATGAAGTTAAAGATAAATATAGTAAACTGCATTTATTAGGTAGAAATATAAAAATTTTAGAACCATCTAAAGAATATATAGAAAAAATAAAAATAGCAGCAGAAAAAACTGGAGATATTTATAAATTAAGTCAGACAGATATAAAACTTCTTGCTTTAGCATTAGAAACAAATGATGTTATTATAACAGACGATTATGATATTCAAAATTTAGCTAAATTTTTAAAAATAAAATATAAAACATTTAAGCAGACAGGGATAAAAAAAATATATATTTTTAAAAAAAGATGTAAATATTGTAAAAGAGAAATAAAAGGAAATATTTGTGAATTTTGCGGTAATCGATAAAACAAAAATTTTATAAATTATTTAACATATATTTTATTTATGAAAATAAAACTATTTATTATATTTATTTTACTTTTTTCATTATCTACTTTTTCATATCAAATTCCGTTAGAAGCAATTAAATCACATGTGGAAGCAGGGAAACCAATAGAAATTCCTTTTATAAATGCAACAAAAGTAAAAGAAATTCCAGAGACATGTAAAAACTTATGTGGCGATGGAATTTGTCAAGAAATTGTTTGTATGGCTATAGGTTGTCCTTGTCCAGAAACAAAAGAGTCATGTCCACAAGACTGTGGAAATTATAATGAAACATTTGAAAAAGTACCTGTTATAAGTTTACCAACAGAAACATCAATAAAAATTAACCCAGCTGAAGTACTAGCAATAAATATTAATGAAAAACCTGTTAATTTTACTGGAATAAAAGAAATACCCATTATTTCTATGAAAGTAAAAGAATTAAATAAATCAAAGGAAGTTGATGTTAATATTGAAATAAATAAAGAACAAAAAATAATAAATATTTCTGTTGGAGATACAGTTGCAATAACTCATGAAATAATTAAATTCGAAAATAAAACATTAAAAATAGAAACTCCAGGTACTTCAATTTCTATTAACATTTTACCACATTCAGCTAAAGAAATAGTTATTTCAAAAGAAAATCAAGAAATAAAAAACATGGAACTTGTTCGTGTACAAACAAGAGCTTCTTATGAAATTCATGGAGAAAAAGAAGTAAAGATTTTAGGAATAATTCCTGCAAAAATGGAAATAAAAACGAGTTTAAATGCTGAAAACGGAAATATAGAAAAAATAGAAAAGCCTTGGTGGAGCTTTTTAGCAATTTAATTCTCTAATTTTTTAATGAAAAAAGAGATGTTTATGAAACAAATTAATCAAGATTTTTTTGCAAGAAACACTCTTGTTGTGGCTAAAGAATTATTAGGCAAAATTATTAAGGTTGGTAATGTTTCTGGAATGATTGTTGAAACAGAAGCTTATAGAGATGATCCTGCAAGTCATGCATATAATAAAACTTTGCGTTCAAAGCTAATGTATGATACATGGGGTCATGTTTATGTTTATTTTATATATGGAAATCATTGGTGTCTTAATTTTACAACTGAAAAAAATAAACCAGGTGCGGTTTTAATTAGAGCATTACAACCTTTATCTGGAATAGATTTAATGAAAAAAAGAAGGAAAACAGAAAATATAAAACAACTAACAAACGGTCCTGGTAAACTTACTCAAGCATTAGGAATAACAAATAAATTTAATGGAGAAGTTATTGGCAAACATATAAAAGTTTTTGATAATAATTTAAAATTTGAAATTATTCAAACAACAAGAATTGGTATTTCTGTTGCAAAAGATTTACCTTGGAGATTTTATATTAAAGGAAATCCTTGGGTTTCAAAATTTTAAGTTTTCTTGAAAAATATAGAAGTTAAGATTAGAATTTTAGAATCATAAACACAAGCAAAAAGTTATTGGGTTTTCTTAAATTAATTTTTGGTTTTAGATTAACTTAACAAATAGTAGAAAGATTTATAAATTTTTTCATTACTATATAGTAATATGAAATCATATAACTATGACGTTGATAAAAAGATAGCCCAAGCACTGGAAGAATGTGGATTAACAGAAGAACAAATTCAGCAGGTTTCAAAGGAAATTAAAACAAATGTATCATTTCTATCTGGAATTAAAGAGGATTCTTCTTTTTGGAATTTTAAGGAAAAAATAGAGGAGGTAGTTAAAAAATTCGAAAATGAAGGTCTTACAGTTGAAAAATATCTTAAAGTTGCATACAAACAACCACAACTATTCTATCAATCCCCAGATACAATAGAATCTAATATTAGAAATTTAGTTAAAAAATTCGAAAAAGAAGGCCTTACAGTTGAAAAATATCTTAAAGCCGCATGTGGTCAACCATCACTATTCTATAGATCCCCAGATACAATAGAATCTAATATTAGAAATTTAGTTAAAAAATTCGAAAAAGAAGGCCTTACAGTTGAAAAATATCTTAAAGCTGCATACAAACGACCACAACTATTCTATCAATCCCCAGATACAATAGAATCTAATATTAGAAATTTAGTTAAAAAATTCGAAAATGAAGGCCTTACAGTTGAAAAATATCTTAAAGCTGCATGTGATCAACCATCACTATTTTGTCAATCCCCAGATACAATAGAATCTAATATTAGAAATTTAGTTAAAAAATTCGAAAAAGAAGGTCTTACAGTTGAAAAATATCTTAAAGCCGCATGTGGTCAACCATCACTATTCTATAGATCCCCAGATACAATAGAATCTAATATTAGAAATTTAGTTAAAAAATTCGAAAAA
>JAHLMR010000015.1 GCA_018920255.1 Candidatus Aenigmatarchaeota archaeon
TACTATTCTGCAACATCTCAAGGATTATCAATATATTCAATATCAGGACAAGTTAAAACAATAACAGCTCCAAGTGAAGAAAAGCCAACAGCTCCAACTGAAGAAAAACCAGCAGAAAAACCTGCAGATTATACATGGATTATAATAATTGGAGTTATAATTGTAATAGCAGTAATAGCTTATTTTTTCATTTCAAAAAAGAAGAAATAAAAACTTTTTAAACTTTGATTTTTATTTTTATTTTAAAAGTGAGCTGGCTTGCATCTACCGGGTGCTTAGCACCTGAGGAAGTTCCGTCCACCATCAGCAACCTTTATAGGTTGCCGCATTTAAATGCAGAGATGCATTTAAATGACTTCGAGCATAGGCAAAGTGTCTATGCAGAAGTAAGGGTGCAAGGCCAAGCAGCGTTAATGATGAAAGAGACGCGGGTAGGCTGCTTAGACAGATGATGCAATGCATTTCAGATGAAGAATTTAAAAATTCTGATATGCATTACAAAAGACGGGCTATAGCCAGCACACTTTATTATAAATAAAGTTTAAAAATTATACTATTATAATTATTTCTTATGAATAATAATTTGAAATACCCAGAAATAATAGAAAAAATAAAAAAATTAGGTTTTGAACCTTATGGAAGAAAATTTGAAAGAAATACAACTATTTTAGAAATTCAAGATAAATATAAAAATTTAAATCCTGGAGAAAAAATTGAAAATGTAAATGTTAAAATTGCTGGAAGAATAAGATCAGTTAGAGAACATGGAAAGCTTATTTTTATGGATTTAGAGGATTTTTCTGGTAGAATTCAATTATATATAGAGCAATCTAAATTAGAAGAAAAAATAAAAGAACTTATAAAATTATTATGGACTGGAGATATAATAGGTGTAGAAGGACATATATTAAAATCAAAAAGAGGAGAATTAAGTGTATATGTTAAAAATTTGGAAATTCTTTCAAAAGCATTATCTCAAATACCAAAAGAATGGTTTGGATTAAAAGACCCGGAAGTAAGATATAGACAAAGATATTTGGATATATTATTAAACCAAGAATTAAAAGATATGATTATTAAAAAAGGAATTTTTTGGAATTCTATGCGAGAATTTTTAATTTCAAAAGGATTTATAGAGGTTGAAACTCCTATTCTTGAAAATACAACAGGTGGAGCAGATGCAAAACCATTTATAACTCATCATAATGCATTAGATATAGATGTTTATTTAAGAATTTCAACAGGAGAACTTTGGCAAAAAAGATTACTTATTGCTGGCTTTGAAAAAATTTTTGAAATAGGAAGAATTTTTAGAAATGAAGGAATCGATCCTGAACATGCACAAGATTATACACAAATGGAATTTTATTGGGCATATGCTGATTATGAAATGGCAATGAAGTTAGTTGAAGAACTTTATAAATATGTTGCAATGAAAACCTTTGGAACATTAAAATTTAAAATAAAAGAATTTGATATCGATTTAGGAAAAAAATGGGAAATTTATGATTATACAGAACAAATTAAAAAATATACAGGAATAGATATTAATAATACAGATCTAAAGGAATGCTTGAAAAAATTAGACGATTTAGGAGTTAAATATGATAAAAAAATTATTAATTTAGAAAGAGCTGTTGATAATTTATGGAAATATTGTAGAAAAAAAATTTCTGGTCCAGGATTTTTAATAAATCATCCTGTTTTAGTCTCACCATTAGCAAAAAGAAAAAAAGATAATCCAAATTTAACTGAAAGATTTCAAGTAATAATTGCTGGAAGTGAAGTTGGAAATGGTTATTCTGAATTAAATGATCCTATAGATCAAGAATTTAGATTTATTCAACAACAAAAATTAAGAGAGGCAGGAGATGAAGAAGCTCAAATGTTTGATAAGGATTTTGTAGAAGCATTAAAATATGGTATGCCACCTGCAGCAGGGTTTGGAGTTTCAGAAAGATTATTTTCATTTTTAATGAATAAATCTATAAGAGAATGTACAATCTTTCCTTTATTAAAACCAAAATAAAATTTTATTAAAGAAATTAATCAAAAAGTGAAATTTATGAAAAATATTAAAGAAATTTTAAAAAAGAGTGCTGATTTAGAACCAGAAAAATATTATCCTGTAGAAAAATTAAAGGAAAATGGATTTATAAGAAATAAATGCAAAAGTTGCGGCTGTTATTTTTGGAGTTTAGAAAATTCTGATGTTTGTGGAGAGCCAGAATGTTCTGGCGGATATACTTTTATAAGAAATCCTGTTGGAAAAAAAATGAGTTATATAGACGGATGGATAAAATTTAAAGAGCATATGGAAAAAAGAGGTTATACTCCAATTAAAAGATATCCTGTTGCTGCAAGATGGAGAGATGATACTGATTTTGTACAAGCTTCAATTTATGATTTTCAGCCTTGGGTTGTAACAGGAGAAATTGAACCACCCGCTAACCCTTTAATTATTCCTCAAATTTGCTTAAGATTTAATTCAATAGAAAACGTAGGAATAACAGGAAGACATAAAACTGGATTTGTAATGATTGGGCAACATGCTTTTCAACCAAGTGAAAAATATGATCAAGAAAAATATTTTGAAGATATTCTTTCTTGGATAAAAGTATGTGGAATTCCATTTAAAGAATTAAAAATTCATGAAAAACAATGGGCAGGAGGAGGAAATGCTGGTCCTTGTATGGAATTTTTTGTAAGAGGAAATGAGTTATTAAATCAAGTATATATGTTTTATAAAGTTTACGAAGAACGTTTGGAACCGTTAAAATTAAAAGTTTTGGATATGGGAATGGGACAAGATAGAATTCCATGGTTAACTCAAGGTTGTCCAACAATTTATGAAGTTTCTTGGCCTAAAGTAAGACAAGAACTTTTCAAAAGAACAGGATTAAAAGAATCAGAAAACTATGAAAGATTTATACCACATGGAAGTATTTTAGATGTTGATTCTGAAATTGATTTAGAAAATGCATGGAATAAAATTGCATTAAAACTTGGCATAGAAAAAAATGTTTTGCAAAAAGAAATTTTTCCAATTGCACATTTATATTCTGTTGGAGATCATGTTCAAGCATTATTAATCGCTATATCTGATGGTGTACTTCCATCTAATTCTGGTGGTGGTTACAATTTAAGAGTTCTTTTAAGAAGAGCTCTAACTTTTATTAAAAAATATGGATGGGATTTAAAATTAGAAGAAATTGCTGAGTGGCATGCAAAAGAAATGAAGAAGCAATATCCCGAACTTTTGGAAAATTTAGAAGAAGTTAAAGAAGTTTTAGAATTTGAAGAAAAAAAATATTTTGAAAGTATGAAAACTATGAAAAGAATTATAGAAAAATTTTCTAATAAAGAAATTACAAAGGAAGATATGGTTTTACTTTATACTTCCTATGGTATTACTCCAGAACTTTTAAAAGAATCCAATCCAAAAATAGAAATTCCAAAAGATTTTTATAGTAAAATTTCTGAAAAAGAAAAAGTTGAAAAAAGTAAAGAAAAAGAATTTGAAATAGATATAACTGGATTACCTGAAACTAAAAAGTTATATTATTCAGATCTTAAAGAATGTGATGCAACTGTAGTAAAATCTTTTTTAATGGACGGAAAACATTTTATTATACTTGATCAAACAATATTTTATCCAGAAAGTGGTGGTCAAGATTCTGATTTTGGATTTATAAATGGAAAGAGAATGTTATATGCTAAAAAAATTGGAAGAATAATAAGTCATGAAGTTGAAGGAGAATTTAAAGAAGGAGAAAAAGTACATTGTATTTTAGATTTTGAAAGAAGAAAACAACTTTCAATCCATCACACTGCAACGCATATTTTAAATGCTTCTGCTAGAATGGTTTTAGGAAATCATATTTGGCAAGCAGGGGCTGAAAAAAAAGTAAATAAATCACATTTGGATATTACACACTATGAAAATTTAACCCCAGAACAAATTGAAAAGATAGAAAGAAAAGCAAATGAAATTATAGAAAAAGATATTCCTATTTTAATACATGAATTTCCTAGAAATATTGCTGAACAAAAATATGGATTTAGAATATATCAAGGTGGAGCAATTCCAGAAAAAATATTAAGAATTATAGAAATCCCAGGAATAGATGCTGAGGCTTGTGGTGGTACTCACCTAAAAAGAACTTCTGAAGTTGAAAAAATAAAAATAATAAAAAGTACAAAAATTCAAGATGGTCAAATAAGATTGGAATTTGTAGCAGGTAATAAACTTATAGAAAAAACTTTAGAGGAATTAAATAAAAGAATTGAAATGGAAAAACATATTGCTGAAGAAAAGAAGGCTGCATGGGAAAAACAAAAAGAAATAATAAAAAGAGCAAGAGAAGAATCTGAAAAATATGAACCAAATAAAATATTATTTTTATCTGGAAAAACAATGAATGAAATTCAAGAGATTGGAAGAAAACTTGTTTCAAGAGATAAAACTGCTTATTCAATTTTAGTTTCTGAAAATATAGTATTTGGAATATTAGGAGAAGATTTTTCTGGAAACCAACAAGAAATTGAAAATAAAATAATTGATATTGCAAGAAAAATGGGAGGATCTGTAGGAAGAAAAAATCGTGAATGGAAAGGTGGCGGACCTAAAAAAATTAGTGAAAGTGATTTATAAACTACTTAACCCCATTTTTCAATAGCAGCTTTTAATTCTTTATGCGTTTTTGCATATTCTTTCAATTCAATTCCTTGTATTGTTGCTTCAATTGCTTGTCTCATTGCTTTTGCACCAACTAAAGTTCCGCCCGGATGACCATGAATACCAGCACCAGCTTGAATGATAATATCTTTTCCAAGCATCTTTATTAATTCTGGAACATGTAATGGATGCAAACCACCTGAACAAACAGCAAAAACAGGTTTTATTTTTCCCCATTCTTCAGCAAGTATATGACCATGCGGTTTAATTATTGATTTTTCAATTTCTTCTCCTAGTGAAATTATTTCTTCTTTTGATCCTTCCATTTTACCAACAGCTGTTCCAATATGAAGTTGATCTATTCCTATTAATCTACATGCATCTGCAATAACATGCATACTTATTCCGTGTCTTTTATTTCTTGTAAATGCTGCATGCATTGCACGATGTCCATGTAAAATAAGTTTTAAATTTTCATTTTCTTCTCGAACAGTTTGCAATCCTGACCAACCAACAGTTATTACATCAATCATTACTGCTTCTCCACCAATTTCTTTAACAAAATTCATACGTTTTATCATTTCTTTTGTTTCTGCAGTAATATTTGGAAGGTATATTTTCTTTTCACCTGTTTCTTTTTCAGCCTTCCATTTTAATTTTAAAGTTTCTCTTACTCTTTTTTCAAATTTATTAAATGTTTGTGAAGTTAAGTTTTCATCATCTTTAACAATATCAATGCCACCAATCCATGCTGTGTATGCAACTTTTGCATGTTCTTTATGATTTAATCCTATTTTAGGCTTTATTATTGTTCCACAAAGCGGCCTATCTTTTACTCTTGTTATTCTTCTAACTCCAGGTATTCCAAATAAAGGTCCTTTAAAAGATTTCATTATTTTTTCAGGCCAATGAACATCTTCAATTCTTAAATTTTTTATTTCTTTCATACCAAAAATATTTCCACAAATTGAAGAAAATATTTGAGCCATATTTCCAGATTCAAAAAGTTCAATTGGATACGCAATTTTTATCCAATTACCACTTATTTCAAAAACTTTTGCACTCATTTTCCATATTTCTGGTTTTGTTGTTTTAACTTCTGTCCAAGAGCCAACAGAAGATTCAGCAGCAACTGCACCAGCAGCTTCTTTAAAATCAATATTATTTGCAGGTTCTAAATAGGCAGAAACAATTAAATCAGAGTATTTTGGTTTATATTTTAAGTTAACATATTTTAAATATGTAGGATTTACCATAAAATCACCTATTTATAAATTATAAAATCTTTTTTTAAAGATTTAATTTATATTTAAATTCTTTTTTATTTAATTAATATTTTATGAGCAATACACACCAAAGAAGTGTTGAAACAAGGAAAAAAACACTTGAAACATTTAAAAAATATGGCTTAGCAGATTCATGGATAAAAAGAGAAGGAGATCCTATAAATAAGATTGGCGGTTATAAAATTTATAAAGAAGGTAAAGCAAAGAAAATATGGCCTGATAAAGTAAAACTGGGAAACGATAATATTTTTTTAACAATTAAAATAGCATCATCTAATGATACTTCAGATGATCCTAAAAATTGGAAGTATACTCAAGATGTTATTTTTAATCTTTTAGGAAAGACATATGTAGTCAAAGAATTTGGAAGTGAAATTAATTTATATTTACGAGAAACACCAAATAAACTCTATCCTCATTCATGTGGATGTATACATTGGGAACAAGGAATAAAAGGAAATATTTGGGATAATTATTGTAAACATAATTGGGCTGCTTTTTATTGTGCAGTAGATGAATTAGATAGTATTATAAAGAATTCTGTAAAAGAAAAAGATTTCAGTGTTTATAAAAATGCAAGAATATGGAAAAATGAAGATAACAATGAAGAAGTTATTATAGAACTTTATGAAATAAAAGAGGAGTTATTAAATTTATATGAAAGAGTAGAAAATTCTTCTTTAAAGGCATATGAAAAAACAGATGTTTTATTAGCATATCTTTTTGGTTTATATCCTAAAAATGTTTGGGATTTAGGAAGAGGGTTTAAAAAAAGTGTAGAATATATATTAAAAAGCAAACATATAAATGAGATAGAAAAACATCTTAAGGAAAAAATTAATCTTTAAAAATAATATTTAACATTTAAAAAAATATGCAAAAAAAACTTTTTATTGTTTTTGAAGGAATTGATGGTTCTGGAAAAAGCACACAAGCAAAACTTCTTTATGATTATTTAAAACAAAAATTTTCAAATATTAGTTTTTATAAATTCCCAACACATCAAAAAACAAAATTTGGAAAAATAATAGATGAATATTTATATGGTAAAATGGGAAAACTAGAAGATATACCCCCAGAAATACCATCATTACTTTATGCATTAGATAGATATCAATTTAAAAACGAATTAGAATATAAAAAAATAATAATTTGTGATAGATATTGGCAATCAAACCTTGCGCATCAAGCTGCAAAATTACATGGAAAAGAAAGAGAAAAAATGATTAGTTGGCTTATTCATTTAGATGAAAGACTTCCAAAACCATCTCATATATTTCTTATAGATGTTCCAGTTGAAATTGCATATAAAAGAATTATGAAAGAAAAGAAAATGGATATTCATGAAAAAAATAAAAAATATTTAGAAGAAGTTAGAAAGGTATATTTATTGCTCGCAAAAAAATATAAGTGGAATATAATAAACGGAATTAAAAATAAAAAAGAAAAAACAAAAGAAGAAATTTTTACAGAGGTTAAAAATATTTTAAAGGTTTAATAACATGCATAAATTAAAGCGTGTCTTAGGACTTTTAGAAACAACTTTATATGGCATTGGAGTTATCTTAGGAGTAGGAATTTATGCTTTAATTGGAAAAGCTTCTGGAATTGCTGGAAATTCTGTTTGGTTATCTTTTATTATAGGAGCTATTATAGCAATTTTTACAGGTTTAAGTTATGTAGAACTTTCATCAATGTTTCCTAAAGCAGGAGGAGAATATGTCTATATAAAAAATGCTTTTAACAGAAGATTAGCATTTTTATCTACATGGTTAATTATACTCGCGGGAGCATTAGCATCAGCAACAATGTCACTTGGATTCGCTGGATATTTTTCTCAGTTTTATAATATTCCTAAAATTTTAATTGCATTTTCACTAATTTTATTTTTATCAATAATTAATTTTATTGGAATAAAGGAATCATCAAAATTAAATATTATTGCAACAGCTATAGAAGTTTTTGGTTTATTTTTTATAATTTTTTCAAGTATTAATTATTTTGGTAATGTTAATTATTTTGAAACAAGTAATTTTGGTATTTCTGGAATTTTCAGTGCAGCTGCATTAATTTTTTTTGCATTTTTAGGCTTTGAAGATATACCGAGATTATCTGAAGAAACAAAAAACCCTGAAAAAATAATTCCTAAAGCAATTATTTTATCTATAGTTATATCAACAATTTTATATGTATTAGTTTCACTTTCTGTTGTATCAGTAGTGAATTATAAAGATTTGTCAAATTCAGATGCACCGCTTTCATTTGTTATAAAAAATACTCTTGGAGAAAATTTATCTTCTTTAATGTCAATAATAGCTCTTTTTGCAATTTTTAATACTGTTTTAGTTACTTTAATAGCAACTTCAAGAATTATGTATGGAATTGCTAAAGATGCTGAAATACCAAAATTGTTTTCTTTAGTTCATAAAAAATTTAAAACTCCATATTTTTCTATTTTAGCTATTTGTATATTAAGTTTAATTTTTGTTTTGTTTGAAAAAATAGAATATGTTGCAGCATTAACTGATTTTTCTTTATTTATTGTTTTTATTTTAGTAAATTTATCTGTTATTATTTTAAGATTTAAAAATCCTAATAAAAAGAGGATATATAAAACAAATATAATCTTTGCATTATTAGGGGCATTAACAAGTATATTTATGTTATTTTACATTGATTTAGAAATAATAATATATGGAATTATACTTATTTTTATAGGAATCATTTTTTATGAAATTAAAAATATATCTTTAAATATCAATTTTTAAAATAAATATTTAGGAGGTTTAAATAGGTGATTAAATGAAAAGTAATATATTAATAATTATATTAAGTCTATTATTAGTTTTCGGAAGTTTTGGATTTTCTGCTGATATTGATACTTGTCAAGAAATAAATTCTGAGGGTGAATATGTTTTAACAAAAGATTTAACAAGTGACAGTACATGTATAAGAATTACAGCATCAAATGTTATTCTTGATGGTGCAGGTTACTGGATAAACAGAACAGGAGGTTCTGGAGATGCTTATGGAATTTATGTTAATAATGTTGAGAATGTAACTATTAAAAATGTAAATGTTGCAGGTTGGACTATTGGGATTTTTATAAGTTATTCCTCAAATATCAGCCTGACAAACAACACAGCAAATTCAAATAGCTATGGAATTTATTTAGAATATTCCTCAAACAACACCCTAATAAACAACACAGCAAACTCAAATAGCTATTATTACGGAATTTATTTATATGATTCTTTAAATAACATTCTAATAAACAACACAGCAAACTCAAATAGCTATTACGGAATTTATATAGATTTCTCCTCAAATAACATTCTAATAAATAACATTGCAAACTCAAATAGTTACGGAATTTGTTTATACTATTCTTCAAATAACACTCTAATAAATAATACAGCAAACTCAAATAGCTATTATCACGGAATTTGTTTATACTCTTCCTCAAATAGCATTTTAATAAACAACATAGCAAACTCAAATGGTAACGGAATTTATTTATACTATTCTTTAAATAACACTTTAATAAATAATACAATGAACAACAATTTATTTAATTTTGGTATATACGGAGATGATGTTTCTCATTATTACCAAGATGTTGATACTTCAAACACAGTTGATGGAAAACCAATCTATTATTGGACAAATGAAAAATATGCTCCAAATAACTGTAAAAACGCAGAAATAAATGAATCAAGTAATGCTGGGTTTGTTGCATTAATTTCTTGTGATAATATTACAGTTAAAAATTTAAATTTAAGTAAAAATTCTCATGGAATTCTATTAGTAAATACAACAAACAGCAAAATTTTGAATATTACAGCAAACTTTAATGATAATATTGGAATTTATTTATTTTCATCATTAAACAACATCCTTGTAAACAATACAGCAGATTCAAATAACTATGGAATTTATTTGTCTTTTTCATTAAATAATACTTTGGCATATAATAATATAGTCAATTCACGTGTTGAAGGAATTTTCTTCGATTCTTCTTCAAATAACGTTCTGATAAGTAACATTGCAAATTCAAATTTATATAAATTTGCTAATGGAATTCATTTACGGCTTTCTTCAAATAATATTTTAATAAATAATACTGCCAATTTAAATATCCATGGAATTTATTTATATTCTTCCTCAAACAACACCCTAACAAACAACAATGCAAGCTCAAATAGCGACATCGGAATTTATCTTGAATCTTCATCAAATAATATTCTAACAAATAATACAGCAAGCTCAAATAGTTGGGCTGGAATCTATTTATGGTCTTCCTCAAAGAACATCCTGACAAATAACAGTGTGAGCTCAAATTACGATGGAATTTTTTTAGAATCTTCCTCAAACAACACTCTAACAAACAACAATGCAAGCTCAAATGATGATGGAATTTATTTATATGACTCTTCAGACAATACATTAATAAATAACATTGCAAACTCAAATATTTATTACGGAATTTTTTTAGACTCTTCCTCAAACAACACACTAGTAAATAACACAATAAGCTCAAATACTAATACTGGAATTTATTTATATGACTCTTCAGACAACAATATCTATAACAATTTCTTCAATAATACAAATAATTTTTATTTTGATGGAACAATTTATCCAAACACCTGGAACACAACAAAAACACCAGGAACAAATATTATTGGCGGAAACTACTTTGGCGGAAACTTCTGGGCAGCCCCCGATGGAACAGGATTCAGCGAAACATGTGATGATATAAATTATAATGGAATATGTGATTCAAGTTATACTCTTGCTACAGATAATATTGATTATTTACCATTATCAACTAAGTTTAACAGACCACCTCAAATTTCATTAAATAAACCAGAAAACAACACAGTTTTCAATAACATTCAAGACATTAATTTCAATTTCACAGCAACAGATGATTTAAATAATACATTTGAATGTTCAATATATTTAGATGGAAATT
>JAHLMR010000016.1 GCA_018920255.1 Candidatus Aenigmatarchaeota archaeon
AGCAGCATTTGTAACAACTCCGCCTAAAGTTTCAAACACATTTGCAAACGTTATTTTAGAAAAAACAGGCATCAAAGAACTTATTAATAAAATATTTTTCTTTATATTACCCCCTCTCATATTTATTAATTTATTTTAAAAAATATTTAAAGTTTTCGTTTATATAAGTAAAAATAAAAAATAAAAAAATTAATTAAATTTTCTAGTATCAAAAAATAAGAAAAAAGGAGGCTCTTCTGTTGCTTTAACAGATTCATCGGTTACCTCCTTTTCTATTTTTATTTTTAATTCTTTTTTCATTAGCATCACTAATAGTTGCGAGGCAGTATTTATAAGAAGAAATTTACTGCCTCGCAATATGGGGGCTTATTTCATGATTATTGGTATTCCTAGCTCGCTTTCTCTTTCTTTTTTAATTTCTTCTCTTTGCATTGGTCCTAATAAATATGGTGACTTTACTCCTGTAATTATTGCAATTATTTGTACTTTTCCAGTCATTTCTGGAAGTACTCTTGCTCCCCAAATAACTTGTGCATCTTGTGATAATCTTTTACTTATCATTTCTCCAGCTTCATTTATTTCAGCTAATGTACAGTCTGGTCCACATATAACATGTATAAGAGCACCCAAAGCACCAGAGTAATCTACTTCTAATAATGGATGATTTATTGCTTTTATTACAGCATCTTTTATTCTTGATTGACTGTCACTTTCACCAACACATATTGCAGATACTCCACCACAACTCATTATAGCCTTTACGTCAGCAAAGTCTAAATTTACTAAGCTTGGTACTGTTATTGTTTCAACTATACCTTTTATCATCATTGAAATTAATTCATCTGCAAGCGCAAATGCTTGAGCAAGCGGCATTTGTCCTGCATATTCTAAAAGTTTTTGATTTTCTATAACAACGACAGTATCAGTTACTTGTCTTAATTTTGCTAATCCATCTTCTGCTTTTTGAATTCTTGTTCCTTCCATTTTAAATGGCATAGTAACTGCTCCAATAACTATTGCTCCAAGACTTTTTGCAATTTCTGCAACAACTGGAGCTGATCCTGTTCCCGTACCTCCTCCCATACCTGCAGTTATAAATACTAAATCAACGCCTTCAAGCATTTGTTTTATTTGAGCTCTTTGTTCTGTTGCAGCCTTTTCTCCAACTTGTGGATATCCTCCAGCACCTAAACCTTTTGTTGTATCTCTTCCTATTAATAATTTTTTATGAGCTTTTGTTATTGCTAAGTGTTTTGCATCAGTATTTAATGCAATGACTTCTGCTCCACTTACTCCCATTTCAGTGAGTCTTGAAACTGTATTACAACCTGCACCTCCGCAACCAACTACAACAATTTTTGCTTTGTGCATCTGTAAATCAAATTCTTCTGATACTTTTTGTTCCCAATCCACGTTAGCATGACTCTCTAATCTTCCTTGAAATCCAGGAGATGTTGGTGCGCCAGCACCAGATCCAAATGCTCTTTCAAATGCTGATCTTACTAAACTATCCATAAATAAACACCTTGTTTTGAATAATAACCATATTGGTTATTATTCTTATTTTACGATTGTGCGGAATGCACAATTTAAATATTTATTTTTTGAAATATATTTTTAATAATCGAAATGTTTTTAAATCATTTCGATTAATAATCATTTAGAAACAAAACTAAGCCCAAAGTTTTGTTGAGAAAGATATTTAACACTGACTAAGAAAATTTTATTAATTTTAAGCCCGAGATTTATCAAACTCGCCCAAAGTTTGATGAATCAAGCCCACAAGATATTAGCCCTATTTTAAATTTTCTTCTGCGTATTTAAATATTTTTTGGAAGTAGAAAGAATATTTTCTAAAATATATTTTTTATTGAAATTTATTCATAAAAATCTTCAAATCTATCAAATATTTTCCATGATTCTGGAGAGATTTTTATTTTTCCATTTACTTTTTTATAAACAACTTTTGAAACATTACTTTCAAAACAACTTTCAATTTTTAAAAAAAGATTTTCTTTACTTTCCTTTAATGTTTGTTCATATTTTTTTCTAGAATTTTCAACTTTTTTCTTTAAAATTGACAACTCTTGATTATTTTCTTTTATTTTTATTTTCTCATATTTATCTAATACATATGATGTTGAAGGATAAAGTGATAAGCCTATTATTCCTGATGCTACAACAGAAATTGCAAGCTTTGCTCCATCTGAAATTGGTAAATCTGATAAACTATTATATATTAACAATGCTGTATCTGTTCCTGTAAATATTTTTATTGCAGCATTATCAAAAAATTTTTTTAATTTTTTAGAAAATTCTCTATAATTTTTTATATCCTCTTCTTTTTCTAAGATAGTTTCACTATAATTTTTATATGCTTCTAAATACTTTTGTTTCTCAAAGTTACATTTTTCAATATAACTTTCAAATTCATCTAAATATTCTTTAACTTTATTTAATTCATCTAAGTATTTTAATAATTTTTCTGCATATTTTGTATTCTTCTTTTTTTCTTCTTTTTCTATTTGTTTATTTATTTTACTTATTTCTTTACAAAGTATATCATAAGAAGTTTTTATTTCATTTCTTTTTTCTGGATTGTCAACATACTTAGATAGGCTTAATGGATCATATTTACTTAAAATTTCTCTTGTCATTTTTGACATATTTTCAAAGGATAGTGAATAATAAACTTCTAAATTATTATTCATTTTTACCCCCAATTAATAATTAAATAGAAAAGAATATAAACACATAACTTTAATTACGTCAAAAGTCGAAAACTTTTTAATTTTAAAATAATAGAATTAAAGTATGGAGAATAATATTGAAATGTTTAAAAATAAAATCAGGAGAATTCCAGATTGGCCTAAAAAAGGAATTATTTTTTTAGATATAACTCCATTATTAAATGATGAAAAATGTTTTCAAGAAATTATAAATATTCTTTACGAAAGATATAAAGATAAAAAAATTAATAAAGTGGTTGGAATTGAATCGAGGGGTTTTATAATTGGAAGTGCTCTTGCATATAAATTGTCTGCAGGTTTTGTACCTATAAGAAAATTTGGAAAACTCCCTTGGAAAAAGATAACAGAAGAATATGAATTGGAATATGGAAAAGATAAAATAGAAATGCATAAAGATGCTATCTCTGAAAATGATAATGTAATTCTTATTGATGATCTTATTGCTACTGGAGGAACAGCAAAAGCTGCTGCAAATTTAATTAAAAAATTAGGTGGAAAAATTATTGAATGTTGTTTTCTTATAGAATTGAAAAGTTTAAGTGGAAGAAAAGTTTTAGAAGAAAATGGATATAAAGTTTTTTCTTTAATTCAGGAATAGGTGAAAATTTTTGAAAATATATATTGAAGGTTATGGTTGTGCTGCTCAACAATCAGATGTAGAAATAATGAAAGGTTTAATTGTTAAAAGTGGTTTAGAAATAGTTAAAAATCCTAAATATGCAGATATTATTATAATTTCTACGTGTTCAGTAAAAAATACAACTGAACAAAAAATTTTATATAGAATTTCTGAATTGCAAAAAAATAAAAAGAAAATTATAATTACCGGCTGTCTTGTAGATGCAAATTATAAAAAAATTAAAGAATATTTTCCAGATGCGTCTTTAGTAAGCACTCATAGAATTACAGAAATTCATAAGGTTATTAAAAAGCTTGAAAAGGAAAATAAAGTTGAATTAATTGGAAGAAAAAATATTCCTAAACTTTGTTTACCTAGAATAAGAGAAAATCCTGTAATTGCTACAGTTCAAATTTCAGAAGGTTGTGAAGGTTATTGTACTTATTGTTCTACAAAACTTGCTAAAGGAAAACTTTTTTCATTTCCTGAAAACATGATTTTAAAAGAAATAGAAAATGCAATTAAATCTGGTTGTAAGGAAATTAGACTAACTGCTCAAGATTTTTTTGCATATGGAAAAGATATTGAATCTAATTATTTATCTCTACTTGAAAAAGTTATAAAAATTAAAGGAAATTTTTTTGTTAGAGTTGGAATGGGAAATGTTAATAACTTAATTCCTTATTTAAAAGAAACAATTGAAATTTTTAAAAATTCAGAAAAAATATATAAATTTTTACATATTCCTGTTCAATCTGGAAGTAATAAAATTTTATCTGCAATGAGAAGAAAATATACAGTTGAAGATTGGAAAAAAGTTGTTTATGAATTTAAAAAAGAAATACCAGAAATTACAATTTGGACAGATATTATAGTTGGTTTTCCAGGAGAAACAGAAGAAGATTTTGATGCTTCTTATAATTTAATAAAAGAAGTGAAGCCAGATTATGTTAATGTTTCTAGATTTAGTTCAAGGCCTGGAACTGAAGCATCAAAGCTTAAGCAATTAAATACTGAAATTGTAAAAGAAAGGACAAAAAAAATTTCTGAAATTTCTAGAAAAATTTGTTTA
Source organism: Candidatus Aenigmatarchaeota archaeon (assembly GCA_018920255.1). Lineage (GTDB taxonomy): Archaea > Aenigmatarchaeota > Aenigmatarchaeia > Aenigmatarchaeales > JAHLMR01 > JAHLMR01. The sequence continues at coordinate 4,442 of JAHLMR010000016.1, forward strand.
GAAAATAATAAAAAATGGGTTGGATGGGAAGGTGAAGTTTTAGTAACAGAAAAATTAAAAACTTTTGTTGGCAGAAATTTTTCATATAAGCAAATTATTTTGCCAAATGCTTCAAAAAAAGATTTAGGAAAAATTATAAAAGTTAAAATTATAGATTCTCTTCCTTCCGGGCTTGTGGGAGAGAAGATTTAAAAAGCTCAAACTTTCTCAATTTTTGCGCAAAGTACATAAACCTGCATACCGTTCCCAGTATCACCTTCCCAATCACAAAACCAGCCATAAGTAGTAGAAGAGTCTATAAGTGGCCAAAATTTTTTAAGATAGACACCGGGGAGTCCTGCATTACATGCACCGGAGAGGGTAATATATCCTTGCGGACATACTACGTCTATTGTATCTTTATCAAGATTTGCATCACATCCAGCCAATCCTGAAGTATAATCACAATTATTAGGCTTTGAAGTATTAACCCAAGCACCACCCTTAATTATATTCATCTTAAGTGTTCCTGTAACACTTAAGTTGTATGGATAGTTGGTAGTTCCTATATTTACATTGTTATAAAAATTAGTAACTCCATTAACATAAACTTCTCCTGTAACATTTAAACCTCCAACAACATCTAATTTTTGTTGTGGGTTTGTTGTTCCTATACCTACTTTTCCACCGCTTTCATAAATCACAGAATTTCCGATTGAATTTGCACCAGTCCATTTTGTAATATTATTTTGAGCTCCTGATCCGGTAACTCCAGAAGGCCATGAAGATCTACAATCACTTCCAATACATAATTGAGATCCTTTAATGAAACCTGTTGCGGTTATATTTCCATTAACATCTAAAGCTTCTTGTGGGCTTGTTGTTCTTATACCTACTTTACCGTTATTTCTTACTATTAAAATTGGACCTGTTGTTGGTGCCCAAACATGCCAATAATGATTTCCATCATTATTGGGAAAATCAAAACTCCATTCTGTACTATTTGTAGTATTTATTAATATTATATTTGTACCGCCATACCAATATCTATTCTGCGTAACATTTAAATTTCCAACAACATCTAAAGCTTGTTGTGGATTTGCTGTTCCTATACCTACTTTACTATCTCCTCTTATTACCATGTTTGGAGAGTTTGGACTTCCGTTTGGATGAAATGCAAAATAATCTGGAGTTCCTTCATAATAACTAAAACCATAATCTGGATATTGAGCAGAAACCCCCCAAATTTTGTTTCTTCCATTAGTAATAAATGAATTCATAATTATTCCGTAAGATTTATCTACAATAAGATAACCATTCTCAACAGATAAATTACCTTGTATTTTTGTACTTCCATTAACACTAAGTTTTTCAGCAGGATTTTCTATACCTATACCAACTTTTCCTTGAAAATATGCCTTTCCTCTTTCTATATATAAACCATATTCATTATCAGAATTTGTCTTTCCTTGTATTGCGGGGCTTCCAATTGCATAAAGTCCTGTTGCATAACCTATACCTTCTGCAAAAATACCATAACTATTTCCAACCCCTTTAACTCCTATTCCTGGACGACCACCAACCGAATTATTAGCAAAACCAAAAACTCCCACAGCAGTTCCATTTCCAAAAACCCCATAATATCCTTCTCCATAAACTCCTGTACCATTTGATGCAGTTGATTTTCCTAAAACTCCTGTTCCCATGCTTCCCCCGGTTTGTAAACCATAAACAGCTGTTCCACCTGGCCCAGCTTCACCATGAAGACCTTCTGCAGAACCTGTACCAGAAATAGCTGTTAAATTATTAGTATTAACATTGATTGGATAATCTGTAAATAATAAATTTTTCGATGAAAATGAATAAGGAGAAGAAGTTATATTATATCTTGGTTTAAAAACTTCTACAGTTCTCATTTGTCTACTTGTAAAATTTATTTCAAGATAATATGGTTTATCCCAATTAAGATTTATCGGATTATTTTTTCCTAATATAATATTAACTATTCCATTCTCATCAACATAAATATTTTCTTGAGTTTCACTCCAAAGTAGATTTCCTTTTTCTGGAGCGTCATAGATAGAAAAACCAAAAGTATAAGTACCGCTTGTAACAGGAAAACCTGTTTTATCTGTTAATCTTCCTTGTAATGTTATTTGTTGTGGTAATCCTGCAAAAATAGAAATTGAAAAAACAGATAAAATTAACATTAATATAGTTAAAAAAGTTATTTTATTTTTCATATATGTTCACCTCTTAAATTATATAAATATGAAAAGCATTTAAATTTTACTTTAATTCCTTCCAAATATTTTCAAACATTGGTTTGAAAAGTTTTGATGCTGCATGCTCACTTTGGGACCAAAATGCAATTTCTTGAGATGGGTGTGTTTCTTTTTCGTTTGTTAAAAGCATTAATACATGTGTATCATCAATAAGTGCAAATCTTCCTTCAATATCGGATGTAAGATTTCTAAGTTCAGCAATTTCCTTTAATTCTTCGCTAAAATCTTTTGCTTTCGGTGCTGCAATTCTTAATTTAACTCCACGTAAAGCTGCTTGACGTAAAGAATGTTTATGTTTTGAAATTATTTCTGCTAATCCTTCATTTGTAGTTATAATAGAAATGTGTTTTTTTGCATTTTTAATAGCAGTATCAATTTGCCTATGAAGAGCATCTCTTCCATGAAGCATTCCACTAATTTCTGCTGGATGAACAACAGATAATCCTTCTTTATAAATTTTTTGAAGTTCCTTTAAAATATTTGATTTTTGAAGATTAGCTATTCTTTCTATAGCAATTTCAGCATCATTTTGAATTTTTTTCTTTGCTCTTTCAAGAGCTTCAAAAGGTTCAACAGCAACAAACCTTGCGGGTCTTCCATTTTGAATTATAACGAATCCTTTATCTGCAAGACTTTCAAGAATATCATAAGTTCTACTATGAGGTACTTTAGAAAGTTTAGATAATTCACCTGCTGTGGAATTTCCACGTGAAAGTAGTGCTACCCAAATCTTTCTTTCATAAAGATTTAACCCTATTTGTTTTAATGCATCTAATATTTGATTATTTGCTATCATTTTATCACCTTAAATTAAACATTTTTCTTTATTAATTAATAGTATAAAAAGATATTTAAAAATTACTACCTGAATGTAAATATATAATTTTTATAATTTATTCATTCTTTAATGGTAAAAATATTTTATTTTTTAGTTTTTTAAGCTCGTTTTTTCTCATGAAAATTATTGGTCTAAGAATTGGAAATTTAATATTTTTATTTTCAATGTTAATTTTTTCTATATCCTTTAAAGTAATTTTTTGAAAATTATCTGGAAAAACTATAGCCAACGCATTCTCTTTTTCAGCAATAGAATTAATTTCTTCTAAAAATTTTAATTTATCATAAAAGTAATATTTTATTTCTCTTCCATAATACCATTTATTTAATATTTTTAAAGAATCTTCAAAATTTTTATTATCTTTTTCAAAAATTAAAATAAGTTCACAACCTTTTCTAGCAAGTAACCATGCTGCCTCAATCATTGTTTTTTTATTATTCATAACTACACATACTTTTCCAGCAGTACCAAGTGGAAGCCCACCAGCACACTCATATTTTTCAGTAAAAATATATGCCTTTCTTGATCTACATTCTATATTTATTTCGATATCAGGATTTTCTAAATCAACAGGAGAATTAGTTATTTTTTTAACTGCTGCTCCTACTTCTTCTGCTATTATTCTTGAACTAAATTTATGTCTTCCTGCAGTTCTAACTCTTATAGCAAATTTTTTATTTTTATTCAAACCAACAAATTTAGCAACTTCAACAGCAAGAATTTTCATTTCATCTAAACCAGCAAAACATACCCATGCAGGAGAAACTGAAGTAATTCCAAAAACTCTTTTTAATTGATTTATAGCATCATAAATTTTATCTGTATAAATAAATATTCTGTTTGGATTTATTTCTATTCTATATTCTATTTTTTTCAAAGCACAATCTATATTTTCTAAAAGAATTTTCATCCATTTATTTTTTACTTGTTCACTTTTTAATGCTATTTCTCCAAGTCTTACTATTATACAATCTGGGTTTCTAAATTTATATTTCATAGCTAAACCTCTAAAATTTCTGCGTTTTCAACAATCTCTTTTATTTTTAAATTTAATTTTCTTTCAGCATTTTCAACATCTTCTTTTTTTGCTTTTGTTTCCGGATATCTTGGGGTTGCAAAACAACATGCTGGTTTTCCAGATTCTGTATAACATCCTTTTTCTCTAGTACATGAAATTTCATAAGTTCCTATTTCCTTTGCCTTTCTTACTATTTCTTCTTTATCTAAACATAACAGTGGTCTTAATATAGGGATTTCTATAGCTTTAGATTCAACAGAAAGATTATGCAATGTCTGAGAAGCAACCTGAGCAAGTGATTCTCCTGTTATAATACATTGTGCATTTTCTCTTTTAGCTACTTCTTCAGCTATTTTATACATAATTCTTCTACATAAAATACATGTTAATCTTCTTTCTGGATACTTTAAAATATTTTTAATATTTTCTCCATTTTGTACAATATATAATTTTAATTTTTTTCTTAATTTTTTTGAAATTTGTTCACATAATCTAATAACACGTTCTTTTGTTCCCTTAGGAAGATAAGGAGAATTATCAACAAAAACTAAAATTATCTCACCATATTTTCCTGCAATATATGTACTTACTGGAGAATCAATGCCACCACTTATAAGGCACACAAATTTTACCAGTTAAATCACCATATACCATTTTGTTTCAAATTTTCCATCTTCTAAAAGAATACCGACTTTTTTTAAATTTTCTCTTATAGCATCAGAATTTTTAAAATCTTTTATTTTTCTATAATTATCTCTTTGTATAATTAAAAAATTTACTATATCTTTCATTTCTTCATATTTTTTATTTATTTCTTTTTCATACAATTCTCCAAAGAAAATTTTAGAAAATTTTTCAAAAAAATCAAATAATACCTGTGCTGATTTTTTGTCCATTCTTTTATTTTCCTCATAAAATTTATTAATTTCTTTTATTAACTCTAAAACTTCATTAATTGCTAAAGAAGTATTAAAATCATCATTCATTGCATCTTCAAACTTTTTCTTTTGCAATTCAAAAATTTTTAATAAATTTTCTGCATTTTTTCCTTCATTTGCATCTTCAATATTTCTTTTTAAATCAAAGATAACATGAATTATTTTTTCTAATTTTTCTTTAACAGATAAAATATCTTTTTCATTAAAATCTAATTGTTTTCTATAATGTGTATTTAGCATAAAAAATCTTATAAGAATTCCTGGATATTTTTTCAATGCATCTCTTACTGTAATAAAATTTCCTAATGATTTTGACATTTTTTGCCCGTTTACAAGAACATGTTTTACATGCATCCAATATCTTGAAAATTCTTTTCCTGTTACTGCTTCACTTTGAGCTATTTCATTCTCGTGGTGTGGAAATATATTATCTTCTCCTCCACCATGAATATCAAAACTTTCTCCTAAATATTTCATTGCCATTGCACTACATTCAATATGCCAGCCTGGTCTTCCTATTCCCCAAGGACTATACCAATATGGTTCATCTTTTTTTGCTGCTTTCCATAAACAAAAATCAGCAACATCTTCCTTTTCATATTCATCTGACATTATTCTTCCTGAAGCACCAGCTTTTAATTTTTCTTTTTCTATTCCTGAGAGTTTTCCATAATCTTTAAATTTAGAAATTTTATAATAAACCCCATCTTCAGTTTTATAACCATAACCTTTTTCAATTATTTTTTCTATTAATTCTATCATTTCCTGAATATGTTGCATTGCAGAAGGATGAACATCATTTCTACTAATACCTAATTTTTCTCTATCTTCAAAATATGCAACTGTATATTTTTCTATATATTCTTGAAACGGAATTCCTAATTCTTTTACTTTTTTTAAAATTTTATCATCAATACTAATATCTGTAATATTTGATACTGTTTTTGTTTTATATCCTAAATATTCTAACCATTTTTTAACTACATCCCAAAAAATATAACATCTTGCATGACCTATGTGCATATAGTTATTTACTGTTAAACCACAAAAGTATGCTTTAACATAATCTTTTTTTAATGGTTTAAAATCTTCTATT
>JAHLMR010000017.1 GCA_018920255.1 Candidatus Aenigmatarchaeota archaeon
ATAATTTTAATTTTGGTGAGGATTGAGTTGTTGAATAAATTTTTGCCTTAACAGTTATTTGAGTATCTGTATAAATTTCTTGAGGTTCAATTAAGATATCTTGGACCGATAAGTCTCCTATTACTATTTGTATTGAATTGTTTGCATAGTTTGTTCCTGTGGTATCATTACAATAAACATTTATGTTATAAATTCCTTCTGAGGAAATTTCTGAAAATTCAAATCTTGTTTCTTGAAAATCAGAAACACTGTCATTAATTGAAATTAAAGTATTATTAACTCTAAAATAGCATGATGCTGGAGAAAATAAAATGTTTGAAACGTTTACTGAAATATTTGAAAATGATAATATCCAAGAAGATGGTGGATTAATAAAATCTGCACAAAATGTATTGTTATCTATTATATTTGTTCCAATTATATTAAATAAACCTTTAGTATTATAACAAATTGTATTGTTTACAAAATTAATATTATTTGAAAAATCTAAATTTGCTCCCCATTCTGTATTATTTTTTAAAGTATTATTTATTACAGAAATATTAAAACATGATATTAGCTCTATTCCATATGTAAAATTTTTAATTATACAGTTTTTTATTGTGTTGTTTTGTTTATCAGTTAAAAGTATTCCATTATCATGAAATTCACCACCCAAAGAAATGGCCATTCCTGTTATTATGTTTCCTTTACAATCAAAGACTTTATTATTAAAATTTTCTGGATTGTCTATGCATCTAAACTCCTGTGTTATATTATTAATAAGATCTACTTCTGAACATAAAGGATGAGATAATTCATAGTTGCATTCTCCACAAGATGTACAATTACAACCGTTTGAATTTACTTCACAAATATTATCACAACCAGAAGATCCATCATCATTATATTGAAATGTTAAAATACATTTATTATTATCTCCATAGGTAGAAGGTATTTCATTGTAAATATCTTTATAATAATTATAGCAAAAGCTATTGAAATATAAAATATTATTTTCACTACTGCCTCCTATGTCAATTCCTCTACTATTTTCTGTAGCTGTTATGTTTTCTATTAAATTATTATTAGACGAAAATATTGTTTCTATACCATAAAAATTTTTGTTTGCCATTATATTTGATAAAATATTGTTTGAGGAAGACTCTAAATAAATTCCAGTATACTCATTTGAGCTTGCATTGTTGTTTGTCAGAATGTTGTTTGAAGAAGATTCTAAATAAATTCCATTATAATTTGAATTAGCTATAATATCTTTCAAAGTATTATTTGACGAAAAGTATAGATAAACTCCATAATAATTTTCAGAAGAATTTATATTTTCAAACTTTGAATCGTTTGTATAATATACAAATAATCCATTATTATTTAATGTTTCAGATCCTATAATAGTAACATTAGTTATATTAGAACCTGAAGCATTACATAATATTAATTCTGCTAAAACTTTGTTTTGTATATTAGATGGAGAATTAACATATAAAAATTCTCTATTTTCATAACTTTTTATATTTTCAAAAATGTTATTACATGCTTCTTCATTCTTTTCAAAAAAATAGATATTAATATCCATTTCTTCATTTTCGCTAACAGTTGCATTAGATATTAAATTGTTCATTGAATCAGATATTAAAAATCCATAATAATTTTTACTCGAATTTATATTAAATAAACTATTATAATTTGATTTTTCAATTTGAATTCCATTAAAATTTTCACTTGCTGTTATGTTTGTTAAGGTATTATTATCTGATAGATAATATATATAAATTCCACTTCCTCCAGTACTTCCATATACTACTATATTTGTTAAATTATTATACAAAGAATTGTAAAAACTTATTCCGCTATAACTATTATTATAAAAGGTTAAATTTATTAATAAACTATTATTTGAATATAAATAAATTCCTGTATCAAAATTTGAAATTATACAATTTTTTATTGTATTGTTTTGTTTTCCGAATATGAAAAATCCATATTCAATATTATTAAATCCACTAATTACATGTCCTTGACAATCAAAAACTTTGTTGTTAAAGTTTTCAGGATTATATATACATGTTCTAGGGTGTTCTAAAATATCAGAAGTAAGTTTTATATTTCCACAACTCTCATTATTTATTTTTTCTATACAATCTTCACAATAGGAGCACTCACAAATATTTAATTCACCTAATACACCAAATAAATCTCCAAAACTTGTTGTATTCATATAAACATAATTATTTTCAATATCTATCCCACAATTATTTGCAAATTCTGAACAAGAAAACCAACCAGAATTATTAAATTTCCAAAAAGATAAAGAACTTTCATTTGCATCGATAGATAAATCTATATCATTATAACTTAAATTTAAAAATAAAAATGAATTAGCGCTTGTATTCGTTATGTTAATAAATTTAACATATCTAAGGTCTCTTGGAATCGAAGGAATAGAATAAATACTTCCTATTTTCAAATCTCTTAATTCTCCGTATATCACATTAGAATCTATATTCAATTCATGTACAGAAATATTGGAATTTTGTATAGAGTTTAAATTGTATTCAGTATTATTTTGTAAAATATTATAAAATAAGTTAATATTTGAAGATGATGCAAAAATTCCACGGTTGTTATTATAAATATTATTAATATAAACATTAGCATTTGAAGACGAGTCTAAATATAATCCTGTTTCAAAATCTTTAATAGCACATTTAATTATTGTAAAATCACTTTTTCCATTAATTCTAATTCCATAACCACTCCCACTGCCATCAATTACATGTCCTTGACAATCAAAAACTTTGTTGTTAAAGTTTTCAGGGTTGTCTATACATGTTCCAGAATTGTCTAAAATATCAGAAGTTAAATAAACAATATTACATGAGGGGTTATTTAATGCATCTATACAATTTCCACAAGAATTACATTCACATTCATTCCCTTCTGGAATAATTCCTAATGGAGCAAAAATACTTCCAAAATCTATAATATCTAAATTAATAATATTATTATCTTTATCTAAGTTATATTTATTTAAAAATTCAAAAATATTTAATTTCCATTTATTGTTTGTATATTTTGAGGGAAACAATGAATTTTCACTTATACCATTTAAATTTTCATTTTTATAATGAAATGTTATATTTAATTCAGCTGGATTTTCTGTTATTTTTGTAATATTTAAGTAAATTGATATGTTTTTAAATTCTAAAGGATCGTTTGGTGCTTCATTTATTGCATTTATTCCTATATCACCAGACAAAACTTCAAAATCTATTACTACTGGATAGGTTTCAGGTGTTTCTCCTGCTATTGTTTCATTTATAAATGTATTATTTATACTATAAGATCCATAAACAGTATAAGCATTTGTATAGGTTGGATATTCACCATCATAAAATTTTGAAGTTACATTATAAACAAAATTATTTTTAAAAATATTATGTGACCCTGAATAAATTGCTATTCCATTATCAAGGGTATTAAAAATTGTATTATTTTCAAAATAATTATATTCTGAATCTAATATACTTATACCATCTGCGGAATATGGGCTTTCTTCATAGCTAATATCCCAAATAATGTTGTTTTTAACAGTATTATTATAAGAATTATCTTCAAATGATATACCTCCAGTATTTATATTCCAAGCCCAAAATCCACATTCATATTTTATATTATGAATTTTATTATTACTTATAATATTATTTTTTGAATTTTCAACTGATATGCCACCTATACAACAACTACAATTTATTGTGTTGTTTATAATTCTATTATTATCTGCTCCTATTATAATTCCTTTCCATGTACCTTCACTATATATAATATTATTTTCAATCGAATCATTAGCGGATTCATATTCTGATATAATGTAATAATTTTTTTCTATATCGCTAGTATAATAAAATTTATTATCTTTTATTAAATTTCCACTTCCATAGGAATTTTCAAAAACTGCATTTAAAAAATTATTATTTAAAAATTTATTTGATTCTGAAAGATAATTCCAAAAATATAACGATTTAGAATCACTGCCCATAAATGTATTATTTATAAAAGAGTTATTATTTCCTTGACAATTACCATATTCACACATTATTGTTATTTCTCCACCATAACAACTATTATTTATAATAAAATTGTTTGAACATTGATAAAAGTATATTGGATAACTCATCTGTAAAGAAGCATTTAAAGTATTATTATCTAAAGTATTATTATCTGAATTTTCTAAATAAATTTGCGTATTAAATTCTTTTATTATACAATTTTTTATTGTATTATTGTGCTTCCCGATTAAATAAATACCCTCCCAGTTTCCAGTTCCGTCAATTACATGCCCCTGGCAATCAAAGATTTTATTAGTAAAATTTTCTGGATTGTCTATACATTTTCCAGAATTGTCTAAAATATCTGCTGTTAAATAAACAATATTACAATTAGGACTATTCAAAGCATCTATACAATCTCCGCATGAATTGCATTCACATTCTCCATTTCCTAAATCTATAAAATAACCTGTAATTTTAGGATTATAAAATGAGAATAAAAATAATGAAATAATTACTATTATTCCTACTAAATATCTAACGTGCATATACAATTATTATTTTTTTAATTTAAAAATTTATGTTTTTTATTTCAATAATTTTATTTTTTGATTTAAATCCAGATAAAATTTTAATATCTGATTTTTTTATTTTAAAATAATCAGAAAGAAGTTCAATAACTTCAATATTTGCTTTTCCTTTTTCTGGTTGAGAATTAACATAAACTTTTAAAATATCAGATTTTTCAATTTTTCTTATCTTTGAATTTGGTATAACTTTAATTTTTAAAATTATGGTACCACCCTTTCAATAGTTCTTGGGAATAAAATTACTTCTTGAATTGTAGGAAGATCTAACATTAATTGAACTATTCTTTCTATTCCTATTCCTGCCCCACCATGAGGTGGCATTCCATATTTAAATGCATCTAAATAAAATTTTATTTTCTCAGGTGTTATCTTTTTTTCCTTTGCTTGTTTAACTAAAATGTCATACCTATGTTCTCTTTGTGCAATCGTTGCTATTTCAACGCCCTTATAAATTAGATCTGCTCGAACTGCAACTTTTGGATTTTGTTCATTTCTCATATGATAAAATTTTGCTTCTGCCCATGGAAATTCTGTAAGAAATATAAAATCTGAATTAAATTTATCTTTTGCATATTCACCTAAAAATTTTTCTCCAATATGATCTATTTCTTCATCTTCTTTATATTTTAATCCTCTTTTTTCTAAAATTTCTTTTGCCTCTTTTACAGTTATTCTAGGAAATGGAAGTTTAGGAATATTTATTTTTTTATTAAGAATTTTTAACTCTTCACTACAATTTTTATTTACATATTCAAAAACATATTTCATCATTGATTCAATAGTTTTTAAAATATCCTCTAAATCTCTAATAAAAGACATTTCTATATCTAACATTAAAATTTCAGCAACATGTCTTGTAGTTTTTGATGGTTCTGCACGAAATGCTGGTCCTATTTCATATACTTTATCAAATCCAGCAGACATCATTATTTGCTTATAAAATTGTGGGCTTTGAGATAAATATGCTTCTCTATCAAAATATTTTACAACAAAGACTTCTGAACCACCTTCACTTTTTTCTGAAATTATTTTTGGTGTATGTATTTCTACAAATCCTTCTTTTTCAAAAAAAGATCTAAAACCAGTTATAACTTTACTTTTTATTTTAAATATACTTGCAATATTTGGTTTTCTTAAATCAATAAATCTTGCATTAAGTCTTGTTGGAAGTTCTGCTGGTGTTTTCTTTTCTATAACTTCTAATGGGAGTGGTGTTTCTGCTAAGTTTAAAATTTTCATTTCTATTGGAATTATTTCTATACCGTTTGGCGCTGTTTTATTTTCTCTTACAGTACCCTTTACAGCAATAACAGATTCTCTTTGAAGAATTTCAAATTTTTTAATAACTTCTTCATTAACAAGTTCAGGATTTAATAAAATTTGAATGCTACCTGTTCTATCTGATAATTGTATAAAAACTAATTTTCCAATTTTTCTTATTGCTCTTACCCAACCCATTAATATTACTACCCTTCCATTATCTTCTGGTTTAATCTCATTAGCATAATGCGTTCTTTTCCAATTTCCTAAAGATTCTATCATTTATATCACTATAAATAAAAAGATAGTAATAATTTTTAAAGTTGAAGTATTTCATAATTAGAAGAAAGTTTTTCTAGGAAATCTATTAAATCTAATTTTTCTTTATTATAAATAGGACAAGTCGAATGCTTTGATTTAAATGTTGAAGGTTCTGTACATCTTTTTTCTCTATAACATTTTGGTCCTATATCTCTTTTTCCCAATTCATATAATTTTTTTGTTACAGGAATAGCAAGATTTCTTATTTCCCATTGTGATGTTCCGCATATTCTAGAATTACAAAAATTATAAATTCCTTTATCATATCCATATATGTCAACTTCTGCAGATTGTCCTAAAAGTAAATAATAAACAAAATTAGGATTTTTTTCTTCAAGAAGTTCTGTTTGCTTTTCCAATGAATCTTTTGCTACTTCTTTATATATTTCTTTTGCATCTTTTCCAAAGTTAGGTGGTATTATAAATTTTCTTTTTCTTACTATACTTTCAACTGGTTCAATTTTTATTTCTAATTCTCTTTGACGAACAAGCTGAGCAAGTGAAGATAAACTATTATGCTCTGAATGAAAATATAATGAATATTTTTCTTTACATTTTGAGAAACTCATATAACTTTCTTTAGATTCATAATTTCCAAAAATTTTCCATTCTTCTACTTTTTCTTCTTTTGGTTCAAAACCTTCAATATCTTTCACTATTTTAGATAAATTTTCTCCAATATCTTTTAATTCTTTAAGTTCTGAATTTTTTAATGTAGAACCAAGCTTATTTATATATCTTGAAGGCATAGAAATAATTGCTCTTGTAGTTGCTGCTTCAGGAATTATATATCTTGCATCTTGAATTGGTATTCCTTTTTCAATTAATTTTTCATATTTTTCTAATATATTATAATAATAATTCTTATCTATTTCTTTAACATGATTTTCAGGTTTAACTAATCTTAAAGATGTTTCAATTCCTGAACCATAAATTTCTTTTTGTGAAGATATCATATTCCAAATTGAAAGCATTGAAAATCTTGAAATATCATCGAATATAACTGCTGGAGAATTTATTTCATAAATTATATTGTGACCAAAACTATTAACTATTTTTTCTATTAATTTTGATTTTTCTTTCTCTGACATTTCTTTAACTTTATTTATAATTTCATTTGTAGATATTTTAAAATTTGTTTGTGAAAAATAAGCTGCAATACACTGAATTGTTAAAATATCTTCATTTATTAAAGAAATATTTGGCATGAAAATAAATAATTAGAAAAATTTATAAGATTATTCCTTAGAATGTTTTCTTAAATACAATTCATATGATTTTTTTAAGATTTTTTTTGCTTCTTCATTATTAAAATATTTAATATTACTTGCATTTGGATAAATTGAAAAAATAATTTTTTCAATATTTTCTACTTGTGATTTAGATAAATGTTTTATATCGGAAATTTTTTTAAAATTGTTATCTTCTTTTAATGTTAAAAGAATTTTATCATCATATAAGCTTTTATTTAAAAATATTCTTATGCACCCTATTACATTAAATTCAGCAAAACTTCCTTGTGTAATTTTTTCTTCTGTTAAAATTATAGCATCTAATGGCTCTAAATCAAGTCCATATGTATTTAAAATTAAACCTAATGGGAATGGAATTTCATTTTTAAGAATAGAGTTTAAATAAAATTTTCCATTTTTATATTTATAAATAATTCTACTTCCAGATTCTGAAACAACTAAAACTTCTGACATATTTATCAATTTTTACATTAAAGCAAAACTTGCAATTAATGCTGCAAACAGCAAAGCAATAATATTAACTACTTTTATTAATGGATTTATTGCTGGTCCTGCTGTATCTTTAAATGGATCTCCAACAGTATCTCCTACAACAGCTGCTTTGTGTGCATCTGAACCCTTTCCACCAAAGTTTCCCTCTTCTATATATTTCTTAGCATTATCCCATGCTGCTCCTCCTGTTGTCATTTGCAATGCTAACAAAAGACCAGAAATTATAATACCTCCTAAAAGACCACCCAATGCATATAATCCAAATACAAAACCAACAATTAATGGTGCTAAAACAGCAATTAATCCTGGAATTATTAATTCTTTTTGTGCTGCAGCTGTTACTATATCAACACATTTTGCATAATCTGGTTTTGCTTTAAATTCCATTATACCTGGAATTTCTTTAAACTGTCTTCTTACTTCATTTACAATTTTAAATGCTGCTCTTCCAACTGCTTGCATGCAAAATGAAGAAAATAGAAATGGTAATGAAGCACCAATAAATAATCCAACTAAAACTTTTGGATTCATTAAATCTAAAACAAAATTAGATATTCCTAAACTATATACCGTATCTACATATGCACTAAATAAAACTAGAGCTGCTAAACCAGCACTTCCTATTGCAAATCCTTTTGTTACAGCTTTTGTTGTATTACCAACTGCATCTAAAGCATCTGTTACTTTTCTAGTATTTTCAGGGAGACCTGACATTTCAGCAATTCCACCAGCATTATCAGTTATAGGGCCAAACGAATCAATTGAAATAATTATTCCCGTCATAGATAGCATTGCCATAGCAGCTATTGCTATACCATATAAACCTCCAAGCATATATGCAAAAATTATTCCTAAAGAAATAATTATAACCGGAATAAATGTACTCTTTAAACCAACAGCAAGACCTGTTATTATATTAGTACCTGGTCCTGTTTTAGAAGATTCAGCAATTGATTTTACTGGAGAATATTTTTTTGATGTCCAATAATCTGTTATAATAATCATAGCAGCAGTTACAAATAAACCTATTAATGAAGTATAAAATAAATTAATTTCTAAGTTTAAATTAATAGTTGCATAATAAAAACCTATTGCTGTTATTATAGATGCAACGATAACTCCCTTATATAATGCTCCCATTATTGACTCTGATTTTCCAAGTCTTACAAAAAATATACTTATAATTGTTGCAATAATAGCAACAGCACCTAAAACAAGTGGGTAAATGATGTTTATTGTTGTTGTAGCTAAAAGCATTGCTGCTAAAGCTGTAACAACATATGTTTCAAACAAATCTGCTCCCATTCCAGCACAATCTCCAACATTATCTCCAACATTATCTGCTATAACTGCTGGGTTTCTTGGATCATCTTCAGGAATTCCTTTTTCAACCTTTCCAACTAAGTCAGCACCTACATCTGCTGCTTTTGTATATATTCCTCCTCCAACTCTTGCAAAAAGAGAAATTAAGGATGCACCAAAACCAAAACCAACTAATAATTTTGGATCTCCAAATAAAATGTAAAGAAAACTTATTCCAAGTAAACCTAAACTAACTATTGTTAAACCTGTAACTGCACCAGCTTTAAATGCAAGACCAAAAGCTTTTTTAAGACCTTCTGATGCTATTGCTGCTGTACGAACATTTGCTCTAACTGAAATATTCATTCCTATAAATCCTGCTAACGCAGAAAGAAATGCTCCTAAAAGAAATCCTAATGCTGTTTGCCAATTTAAAGAAATATAAAGTATTATTGCTAATATAACAGCAAAAACTGATATTACCTTATATTGTCTTAATAAATATGCTGAAGAGCCTGATTGTATTGCATTTGCTATTTCCTTCATTTTTTGATTTCCTGCATTTTTTCTTAAAACATCCCATGTTAAAAATGCTGCAATTAAAATGCCAAGTATTCCTGCTAAAAATGCTATTTCTATCATGAAATCACCCTTTAAAATTTTATTAAACCTAATATTTAAATCTTTTCTAATTTAAACTTAAATCTCTTTTCTTGTTTTTTAATAGCTTCTGTTGCTTCTATTGTAGAAAGTCTTTCTTCAATTTCACTTAATCTTTCTTTAT
>JAHLMR010000018.1 GCA_018920255.1 Candidatus Aenigmatarchaeota archaeon
GTTGAAGCATAAAATCCACCTTCTGTATATCCATCATTATATGCCTCAGAATACATTATATTTTTTATTTCAAGGATAGCTGGAGCACTAAAACTTGTTTTTGATAAAATTTTAACATCTGTATTTCTTATGTTTAATTTTCCATTTGAAACAGAATATTGTGAACCAGCAACTACATCCCATTTATTTGTGTTTAAAGATGAACCACTAAAATCATCAAAAAATTCAAAAACAGAATCTCCATTACTTAAACTTGTTGCAGAAGGATTACCATAATAAAGATAAATACGTGTCTCACCAAAATTTATTTTTGGAACCTTTACCCAAATTCTTGTGTTTTGAGAATTACATGTTCCATCTTCAATCCAATAATTTAATAAATTATCATTTAAATCTGTAATTCTTATATCTCCACAATCAGAACGCATTTTTCCTTGAGAGATTAAAGTTTGAGTATTTAACTGAATTAATATTTGATAATCATTTATTTCAATTATACTTGAGATTAATATTGGCATTCTATAATTCCAATTAGAAAGCCAAGCATAACTTGGTACAGAAAAGTAGATAAATACAAATAAAAATATTAAAAGAAAGGGAAGGAAATTATTTTTTTCCATATTATCACATTATACGAAAAAGCTTAAATATTTTAATTTTTTTCAGTTTTTATTTTTAAAAAGTAATAAATTTTTATATGAAAATAAAGAATTTTTTTGAAAAATATTTTTAATTTTATTTATTAAATAAGTGCTTTTAATTTTATTTACAACTTTATTTATCGAATTTTTAACCTTTGAAATAATATTTATTTCATGCTTTTTAAAAACTTGTGCTGAATATGGTTTAAGTTTTAAATTAAAATTTGATTTTGTTTTAACAGTATTTGTTATATTCCAAGCCTTTATTTCTTCCCATGCTTTTCTTACTTTATATTCACGATCATTTTCTAAAAAATTTTTACTTACATTATTTAAATTTTCTTTTAATCGATAAACAAAATTTGAAGTATTAGAAACAAATATAGAAAAATTTTCAACTATTTTTTTAAAAACAACTAAATTTTTTATTAAAAGATAAGTTGCACCAAGATTAGTTCTAAGAAAATTTAAAGTTGGTTTTGTATTTTTTACTATTATTCTTATAAATTTAAAAGAAAAAACTGTTTTTGTTTTTTTGATTTGGATTGAAATTTTTGGAAAATACTTTATGAATGGTAAAAATTTAAAATATTTACCAATACTAATTTTACCAAACGGAATAAGAAATAAAGCAATATTAGCAATAAGTTTCCCTTCTGTTTTTCCAGGCCGCCCCTCAAATATAAAAGATTCATTTAAATATTCTGAAAGAGATTTATCATCTATTTTTTCTTTTTTTCTAGGAACCTTTCCTGATATACGTATACTAACTTCTTCTAAAAATTTTGAAACATCACTTATTAATTCATAAAAAACATCAAAAAAACCTGAAAAGAAATCAAGAGTATATTTAATAAAACTTCTTAAAATAAATTTAATTCTTTCAATTGGTGTTAATCCTGGATAATTAATAGAAACGATTATATATGAAAATAAAAATACTAAAGAAAAATTAGAAAACATTAAAATTGGAAAGAAATTATGAAACATTAAACTTCCAACATAATCTCCTGTGCTGATATACCAAACCATAAATTTAAAATAAACCTTTTATTATTTCAAATTTATTTACTCTATAAGTTGTTATTTACTGAAAAATTATTTTCTTTTATTTTTTTCAGAAATTTGTTTTTTTAAATTTGAAACTTCTTTTTTTATTTCTTCAATGTCTGCTGCCATTTTTAAAATTTTTGGTGCATATGCAGGAATAGATTCATCTATTATTCCAGAAAGTCTATCAACTGTTTTTGGAGATATTCCACTTCTTTTTAAAACACCTTTTATTTCATCTTCACTTAATCCATACCTCGCAAGAGCACGTATAACATTAATAGAAATTTTTTCATGTACACTTGTACTTTCAGTAAATCCTAATGCTGCTTCAAATGCTCTTAATATAATAATTGTTAATAAACCAATTCCAAAATTTAAAACATAAAAAATTAAACCTAATTCTGTAAATGCAAAAAAAGTGTATATAATAGTTATTAAAATAACAAAAAATATTATATCAATTAATACAAATTTTGGTTTTAATTTTCCAAAAACTTTTATTACTAGACTTTCCCCAAGAAAAATTCCAATCATTAATGAAATTAAAGCTATTACTTGTACTAATATATCTACCATAAACTATTAATATTTAGTAAAGTTTAAATAATTTAATAATTTAGGTAAAATAATTTTAAACCAAGGCGTATAATTATTAGGATTTTTATTAACATCCTTAATTAATTCATTCATTGTAATCCATTTATAATCATCTATTTCATTTGGATTTGGTTTTGGAGTTCCTGTAAATTCACCAATAAAAACATGATCGTATTCATATTCTGTTAGACCAGATTTTTCATCTTTTGCTTTATAAATTATAGAAAATATTTCCTTTAAACCTGTATCAAATCCAAACTCTTCTTTAAGTCTTCTATGAACAGCATCTTCAAGTTTTTCTCCTTTTCTTGGATGACTACAACATGTATTAGTCCAAAGCCCACCAAAATGATGTTTTTTAACAGATCTTAATTGAAGAAGTAACTCCCCTTTTTTATTAAAAATAAAAATTGAAAATGCGCGGTGTAATTTCCCACCATTTTCATGTGCTTTTATTTTTTCTTCAAATCCAATCTCTTTATCATTTTCATCTACAAGAATTATGTACTCTTTTTCAGCCATATATAATTTAAGTATTTTATTAAAATTTAAACTTATTGTAACTTTCATTTATGTATTATAGTACCTATTTTTTCTCCTAAAAGAGCAAGCTTTATATTATTAGGGTCTAAAGCATTAACTATTTGTGTTGGAATTCCATAGCTTATTGCAACTTCTAATGTTTCTAATACTTTTCCAAGCATTCCACCAGTAACATCAACTGTTGAAGAACCAGAAAGATATTTTTTAACTTCATCTATATTTCCTTCAGAAATTTCTGGAATATGAATTGCGTTTTTATCTAAATTTGGATCGCTTGTATATATTCCATTAACATTTGTTCCATGAATTATTTTATTTGCTTTTAATGCTTTTGCAAGATAAGGAGCTATTTGATCTCCAGAAAGTATTGAACATTTTTGTTCTATATCAAAAGCAGGTACACCATAAAGTACTGGAATAAGTCCTATTTTTAATAATCCCTTAATTACCCTAATATCCATTTTTATTAGCCTTCCAGATTTCATAACAGCATGAGAAGAGGCTTGACATGGTATTGTAGGAAGACCTTTATCTATCATTATTTTTGTTATAATTGAATTTAATTCGTTTTGAAGCCTTTGAGTTTCAGCAAAAGCAACAATCTGTTCTTTTGTTTTTATTCCTTTATCTATACCAGTTTTTTTAACTATTTGATGTCCATAAGAACCCGCACCATGAATTAAAATAAGTTTAAACTTATTTGAAGAATATGCTTCAAAAATTTCTCTTGCAAGTCTTTCAACAACTTCATAATTAACTTTAGGTATTTCACTTTTTTTATCAGTAATTACAGAACCGCCTAACTTTAAAATTATTAAATTTTTCATGTTTATCTTTCTACTATTAATATAGGTTTTTCTATTTTATCTTTTTTATTATTTTTTTGAATATAAATTGGAGTTCTAACATAATATTTATTTGATATCAAATCATAATAAATTTCTAATAAAAATTTTTTCATCCCATGTTTTGATTTTTCTATGGAAAATATTATAATCTTTGCAATTTCATCTTTCCATTTAAATGAAATTATTGTAATTGCAGAGGCAGAACCAAAAATAAGAGGATGCCAAAAAGGCATTTTAAAAATATATCCAACTTGTTCAACAAAAAGAGTTGCAACTATATCTAAAATTATTGCTATTTTTACAGCTAATTTTTCAGGAATATACTTTGTCATAATTTAAATTTTTATTTTATCATTTTTAAAAATTTGTATACTAAAAAATATATAATTAAAATAAAAATTATTGTCTTGCTACATGCGCAAAGCTAGGAGTTAATATAATCCAATCTTCATCTATTCCTACAATATCTCCGTTTAGTGCAATACAAGTTTTTCTTAATTTTTCTATAGATCTTTTTAATTCACTTAAATCTTTTTCTTTTAATGATTTTATTCTAACTAAAACTATTGATCCTTCTCTTACATTTTTTTGTATTCTGTCTGTATCTGCAAAATCATCTAACTTATCTATTTTTATAGGAATTTTTCCAGATGGGATATCTGCAGATTGTGTATCTAATTCTATAAATTCATCTTCTCCTATATTACTTATTGATCCTTTACCAAAAATTCTTTCTAGCATAATTTTCGCCTCCATTTATTAAAATACCTTGTTTTTAATTTGTATAAATAAAAATTTAAAGCTTTTTATTTTAAATTTTTATTCATTTTTTTGTTTTGCTTCTAAAAGTGAAACTATGTTCCATATTTGAGTTCTTGTATACATTGGAATATTTACATCATTTGAAATTTCATCAAATATTGATATTGCCCTGTTTATTCTTATTGAAATAGCTTCTTTTTCATTTTGTAATGCTGCAATTGCTTCTTCACATTTTGCTCTTATATTTCTTGGTACCATTCTATCTTGAGCAACCTGTTTTATAAGATTTATTATATCCTCGAACATAGTAATCACTTTAATCTATTTATTCATTTATTACTTATAAATATTAACTTTTAAATGCTTTTCTATCATAATTAAAATTATGGAACATCAGCCAAATGAAGAGCCAGAACTTTTTTTAAAAAATAATGGTATTGATTTTTCAAAAATAGAGAAATTAGAAAAAAATATAAGAGATATAGAACAAAGATTATCAGAAATTTATCAAGATAGTGCAGGAAACCTAATATCTAACTTAAAAATTATTAAAAATATTCAACTTCAGCTTGAAGAAAATAAAAACAATATAAATGAAATTAAAAAAATAATTAAAATTTTAGTAAAAAATAAAGAAATAGAAAAAAAGGAATTAGAAGAAAGAATTGAAAGTGAAATTAAAAATATTTCTGATAAAAATTCTATGCAAATAAACAAATCTATTTCTGATGTTTATAAAGAAATTTCTCAATTAGAAAAACGTATTAATGATTTACAATATGTAAATATGGAAACAAAAAAGAAGCTAAGTTCTATTCTTCCGCCACAAGTTTTAAATCGTATTAAATCACTGCAAATAGCAATTGAAAATTTACGTGATCAAGTAGATGAATTTAAAAATCTTGGAGCAGTGCAATCTGAAAGGTTTGCAAAGTCAGCACAAGTTATAGCATATAGAAATGAAATAAAAGAAGAAGCAGAAAAATTAAAATATAGAATATCAAAATTTGAAGATATTTTTAAGGAAAATATTGAAAAAATAAAATCGCTTTCAGAAAACCTTAAAAAATTTGTTAGTAAAGAAATACAAGAACATAATGATAATTTTTCTAATTTAATTGAAAATTTTGAAAGAATGAAAAAGGATATTTATTATAAAAATTCAATATTATCAACAGAAATAGTTGAAATTCAAAATACAATAGACGTTATTAAAAAATCAATTAGAAAGTTAAATGCAGATGAATTAGAAAATATTTTAGAAAGCTATAAAAAAAGAATTTCTGAACTTGAAGAAATTCAAAATAAAAAAATTAAAGAAGTTTTTGATAAGTTAGAAGATTTAAATAGAGAAATAAAAAATATAAATTCAAGTGATTTTAAAAAACAATTAGAATTTTTAGATAATAAATTAAAAATTTTAAAAGAAGACATTGATGAAATTTATGAAAAAAATAATGAAACTAATAATAAAATAAAAGAAGAAATAAGAAAAGAAATAGAAAACAGTCTTATAAAGATAGAAGAAAAAATAAACAATATTCAAAATAAAATAAATAATATTTTTGAAAAAATAGACGAAGAAAAAAATAATAAAGAAAATATCGAAAATAAAATAAATGATTATATAGAAATTAAATTGCAAGATATAAAAAATAATAATTTTGAGATTTCTGAAAAAATAAAAAACATAGAAATCAATGAAAATAAAACACAAGATAAAATAAATAATATTAAAAACGAATTAAATAATTTAATTACAAAACAAGAAGGCATTGAAGCAAAAATACAAAAATTAGATTTAGAAAAAATTGAAGTAAATAAATTTGTTTCTTCTTTAGAAAATGAAATTGAGAAAAGAGATCAAAACTTAATGGCACAAATAAATGAAAATAAAATGAAATTAGAAAATTTAGAAAAAAATATTTCTGAATTATCATTAAAAATAAATGAAAAAATAAGGGATATGGAAATCAATGAAAATAAAACACAAGATAAAATAAATAATATTAAAAATGAATTAAATAATTTAACTACAAAACAAGAAGATATTTTATTTAGAATTAATGCTATAGAAAAGACAGATAAAACTTCTGAATTAATAAAGCTAAAGGAAAGTATAGAAGAAAAATTAGAAAAGAATAATAAGGAATATTCTTATAAATTAAAAGATATTGAAGAAAAAATACAAAAAATAAATTTTGATAAAATAAATGAAATTGAAAGAAAAATTAATGAAATTCAAGAAGAAAAACTTGAAAAAATAGCGGGTTCTATTTTAAAATTAGAAAATAAAACAAATAAACTTATTACATCTTTAGCAAATGAATTAGAAAATAAAAGTAAAGATCTGCTTATAAAAATAGAAGAAAATAAAGAAGATAAACATAGGATATTTGATAGGATAAAAGAATTTGATAATAAAATAAATGATATAACAAAAAAAATAAATGAAATTCCAAACACTGATGAAATTAAAAATGAAACAAAGGATTTTATAGAAACTAAATTTAATGATATAAAAAATAATGTCATAGAACTTTCTGAAAAAATAAAGAATCTTGAGAATAAAGAAATTGAAGTACAAGAAAAAATAAACGCTTTTTCTAAAAATATAGAAAAAGATAAAGATTTTGAGTTATCAGAAATTAAAAATAAAATAAGAAATATAGAAGAAAGTATTTCAGAAATAAAAATTTCACAAAATAAATATTTAACTTCAAAAAGTTTAGAAAAGATACAATCAGATATAATTTTATTAAAATCAATGGTTGATGCTCTTTCAAGAAGAGAAGATACTGAAAAAATATTAGAATTAGATTCAAAAATAAATGCTCTTGAAAATAATTTAATAAGATTAAATACTTGGATTCAAGCATATGTTTCCGGAAGAAACTCTGGAATTCTTATATTAGAATAAC
Source organism: Candidatus Aenigmatarchaeota archaeon (assembly GCA_018920255.1). Classification (GTDB taxonomy): domain Archaea; phylum Aenigmatarchaeota; class Aenigmatarchaeia; order Aenigmatarchaeales; family JAHLMR01; genus JAHLMR01. The sequence continues at coordinate 7,366 of JAHLMR010000018.1, forward strand.
TTAACTTACTTTTTCTCCTGGTTTAACATCTCTTTCTGGAATAATTAAAATAGGTTCTGTTCCTGCTGCTAATAGCATTCCTTCACTTTTTACTCCTTTTATAATAGCAGGTTTTAAATTACAAATTACAACAATATTTTTTCCTTTAAGCTCGCCTGGCATATATTGTTTTTTTATACCAGCAACTATCTGTCTTTTTTCTTCGCCTATATTAACTATTAATTTTAAAAGTTTATCGCTTCCTGGAATTTCTTCTGCAGTTTCAATTTTTCCAATTCTTATATCCATTTTTTTGAAATCTAAAATATCTACTAAGTTTTTTTCTTTAGAAACATTTGTATTTTCTTTTATTTCTTCTATTTTTTTAAACAAAATCTCACCTCTTAAAATTTTTTGTCCAGATTTAAGAATACCAAAATCAAGATTATCTTTTGAAAAATTATAATTTTTATATCCTAAATATTTTATAATTTTTTCAGAAGTTTCTGGCATAAATGGATATAAAGAAGTTGCTATTATTCTAACAGCTTCTAAAACATTGTAAATTACTTCTGCTTTTCTTTTTTCATCCTTTTCTTCCCAAGGTTTATTGTCATTTATATATTTATTTGCTGCTTGTATAACTTTCCATATTTCATCTAATGCAATAGAGAATTGTAACTTTTCAAAACAAGCACCTAATTTTACTTTTAAATTATCAACAATACCTATAAAAGATAAATCATTTTTATTTATTTTTTTATTTTTCTTAGGAATTTTTCCATTAAAATATTTTTCTGCTAATATTAAAATTCTATTAACAAGATTTCCTAATTCATCTGCTAATTGTGTGTTATATTTTGAAATAAATTCTTTTTCAGAAAAATTTCCGTCTTCTCCAAACATCATTTCTCTTAATAAATAATATCTTACAGCATCTGCACCAAATTTATCTATAAGGATATTAGGATCTATAACATTTCCCAAACTTTTACTCATTTTTTGTCCTTCTACAGTCCACCATCCATGAGCAAATATTTTTTTAGGTGGTTCTAAACCTAAAGAGAATAAAATAGCAGGCCAAATTATTGCATGAAATCTTGTTATTTCTTTTCCAACAAGATGAATATCTGCAGGCCAATATTTTTTAAATTTTTTCCCGTTTGGATAATCTAAAGCACTGATATAATTAGATAATGCATCTATCCATACATATATTGTATGATTAGGATCTCCTGGTACAGGAATACCCCATTTTACTGATTTTCTTGATATACTTATATCTTCTAAACCATTTTTTACAAAAGATAATATCTCATTGTATCTTGACTTTGGCTCTATTACATCAGGATTTTTTTCAAGCCAATTTAAAATTTTATTTTGATATTTACTTAATCTAAAAAAATATGCTTCTTCCTTCATTCTTTCAACTTCTCTTCCACATTCAGGACATTTTCTATCTTTTACTTGAAAATCAGTCCAAAAAGTTTCATCTGGTATACAATACCATCCCTCATATATTCCCTTGTAAATATCGCCCTTTTCTTGAAGTTTTTTAAATACCTTTAATACTACATCTTCATGTCTTTTTTCAGAAGTTCTTATAAAATCAGAATATTCAATATTTAATCTTTTCCATAATGAAATGTAAAATTTAACTATTTCATTAACAAATTCCTTTGGATCTTTTCCAAGTGAAATTGCTGTTTTTTCTATTTTTTGCCCATGTTCATCTGTTCCTGTAAGAAAAAAAACGTCTTTACCTAACATTCTATTCCATCTTGCTAAAACATCTGCTGCAACAGTTGTATATGTATGTCCAATATGCGGTTTATCATTTACATAATAAATTGGGGTAGTAATATAAAATTTATTTTTTTTCAAAATCCTCACCCGTATTTTTAATTATTCTTACAATTATTTAAAAATAATAAAGTTTAATATTTTTATATGTCAATAAAATTTCTTGAAAATATAGCAACAGCAGATATAGCATTTGAAATTAAAGAGAAAACACTTGTAAAGCTTTTTAAATCTGCTGCATTTGCTTTAGAAGAATCAATGGTAGATACTAAAACAGTTAGTCCAAAAATTAAAAAAGAATTTACTATTGAAACAGATAAACTAGACTATCTTCTTTATAATTTTCTTTCAAAACTAATTTATTATAAAGATGCTGAAGGATTGGTTTTTTCAAAAATAAATTTAAAAATTTCAAAAAAATATAAACTGCATGCAAAATTAAAAGGAGAAAAAATAGATATAAATAAACATGAATTAAGATCTGATGTTAAAGCAGTTACATTTCATATGTTTGAAATAAAAAAAGAAAAAAATTTTTGGTATTGTAGAGTAATCTTAGATATTTAAATCTTTTCTAATTTAAACTTAAATCCTTTTTCTTGTTTTTTAATAGCTTCTGTTGCTTCTATTGTAGAAAGTCTTTCTTCAATTTCACTTAATCTTTCTTTAT
>JAHLMR010000019.1 GCA_018920255.1 Candidatus Aenigmatarchaeota archaeon
AGAAAAGCCAACAGCTCCAACTGAAGAAAAACCAACTGAAAAACCAAAAGATTATACATGGATTATAATAATTGGAGTTATAATTGTAATAGCAGTAATAGCTTATTTTTTCATTTCAAAAAAGAAGAAATAAAAATAAATATTTTTAAGAATTCTAAAAACTATTTTGAAATATGCCAAAAGTATTTTATGATGATATGATTTTTTGTTTTAGCGATGAAGAAGATATTTATGAACCAAGAGAAGATTCATACTTATTAGCTGATGTTTTAGTAAATATTTTAAAAAAAGAACAATTTAATTCAATTATTGATATAGGAACAGGCTGTGGCTTTCTTGCATGTATAGCAAAGAAAAATTCTGAAAATTCAAAAGTTTTTGCAAGTGATATAAATAAAAATGCTATTAAAGTCGCTTTATCAAATTCCTCAAAAAATAAATTAAAAATAAATTTTATTTTATCAGATTTATTTGAGGCAATTTCTGGAAAGTTTGATTTAATAGTTTTTAATCCGCCTTATTTAAAAAAAGAAGATAAAAAAATAAAGGGGAGTCAAAATTGGGAAGATAATAATGTAATATTAAGATTTTTAAAACAAGCAAAACTTCATTTAAATCCACATGGAAAAATTCTTATCCTTTTAAGTTCTCTATCTGATGAAAAAAATTTTAAAGAAATGGAAAAGAGATTTAAAGTAAAACTTTTAGCAAGTAGAAAAATACCTTGGGAAGAGCTTTATGTTTTTGAGTTAGAATAAAACCATTATCTTTAAATTAAATTTTATAAATAATTTTTATATGAAAAAAATATTAATACTATTATTTATTTTATTAATTTCAACTCCGGTCACAGCAAAATCAATAGTTTATATTTCAAGTTCAAATGTAGGAAATTGTGATTCTTTACCAACTATAGATAAATATTTTTGTAATAGATTGATTTCATTGGGATATGATGTAAAAATAATATGGGAAAATAATGTTAGAGATAATAGCGGGGACTGGCCTTCTGCATCTGAAGATGCAAACCTAATTTTTATAGGAAATATAAGTAATGATATGATAAATACAAGCAGGTATCAAAGTCAATTTTGTGGAAATATATCAGCTGCAAATAAACCGATTTTTTCAGTTTTAAACAGCAATTATAAAAAGGCTGATTTACGTGGTTGTGCTTTTGATATTTTACCTATTTCTTATTCTACGGACAACAACACATGTTATGGTACAATAACAGGAGTGTTTTATGTTATTAAAGAAGGTTATTTAACTTATGACTATAAAATAAATGATGATATAACTTTATATTCTCAAAATTTACCAGTTTATATTCATGGTGAACATGATTCAAATGTAGGATGGGTAAGTGTTAATTGTCAGCCACAAGGTAGTTCTTCTGGTAAATATTCTATTTTAAATACAAGTGATAAAGGAGTATTTTTTGGCCTAACAAATCCACAATATTTTACTCCAGAAGCTTGGAAATTATTTGATAAATCTATATATTATATTTTAGATGATTGGAGATGGGATTATAAAATAAAAGCAATTCCAAATTTCACAAATGAAATTCTTTCTTCAAAAAATGTGCCATTATATATTTTTTTAAATATAACAAGAAGCGGATTTTTAATTGAAAATGAAACAATAAAAGTAAATATTTCAAATTCAACACATTCTTTTAATTATTCTATTCAAGCAAAAAATTTAAAGAATTTTACACTTAATTTTAATACTTCTGATATTTATAGTGTTAATTTAACAGGAGAGGGTGGAAGTTATGTTTTTCAAATAAAAGTTGGAAGTTTAAATATTTTATTCTCTGAACAAGAAACAAAAAGCTATACACCAGGAAAACCATTTAATATTTCAGTTTTTGTTTTTAATAATTCAAATTCGTTTCTTGTAGATGAAATTTATTATAAAATATATTATAGTAACTTTACAGAAATTACTAATGGTACAATTTCAGAAGTTGATAACAATAAATATTATGTAAATATAACCCCAGAAGATTGGGGAGATATATTTCTTGCTGTTTATGCTAAAAATTCAACTACTAATGATTTTGGAATAAATTATACAAAAGTTTCAAGAGCATCGTATGAAACTTATACAACACTTTCTACAAATAAAAATATTATTGTACCCGGAGAAGATATAGAAATAAATATTAACTCACAATCAATTATTTCTTCTGCAAATTTAACACATATTATAGGTCCAAATGGAAATAATTTGATTTTATCACCAATTCCAATGACATGTTCTGGTAAAACTTGTACTTTATCATGGGCAACTTCAAAAACATATCCACAGGGTAATTTTATTATTAAAGCAAAAGTTAATATCTGTAATTCAATATTTGATCTTTCAAATAATTTTACAATAAAAGCCTGGGATATTAAAGCTTCATTATTAAAAACTATTTTATTTAAAAATGATACTATTTCTTTATCCATTCAAGCATATAACGTATATGATAATAATTTAAAAATAAATATAAAAACAACAATAATAGATCCATCAAATAAAGAAACTATATTAGAACAATTTACGTTTTCAGGAGATACAGAATATAATATTACAAAAAAAGTTAATGAAACTTGGAGTGTTGGAAATTATAAATTAAAAATTTTTGTAAATGATTCAGAGGGAAGAAATTGGACACAAATTTTAAATTTTACAATTTATGAAATTGGCAGCGTCTATATTATACCTTTAGAATGGGTAACAGTTAAAAACGATAAGGGAATTTACAATCAAACATTTTTTATTTATAATAATGGTACAGAACCAATTACAATATACTCAATTTCTTTATTACAAAATTTATCTTCTTTTTCCTATTACACCTCACAACCTCTTCCTTATATACTTAATCCAGGAAAAACCTTTAATTTCACTTTGTTTGTAAATATAACAAATATTGGAATTTATCAGGGAAATATTATTGTTAATACTTCTTATATTTTATTTTCTGTACCAATATTAGTTGAATATAGAAAAGAAATTTTAGAATCATATTTAGAAATAACACCAATAACGAAAATTATTACTGTTTCAGATAGAATAGAAATAAGAGAATTTGAAATAAAAAATAATGCAGATTTTAATGCTGTTAATATAACTTATGAAACAGATGAAAATATTAAATTAAAAGATCTTCCTGAAATTATAGGTGCTGGAGAAACAAAAAAAGTAAAATTAGAAATTAATACTTCTGGGTATTCTGAAGGTACAAAATATCATCAAATAAAAATCTATAGTTCTGTAGGTAATGCTTCAATTTCAATAACAATTAAAATTTTAGGTAATGTCTTATCAATTTTAAATGAAAAAGAAGAAAAAATAAACTTATTAATGCAAAATTTAACTAAAATATCAAACAAAACAGCAATAGATGAAATTCTTTCTATAATAAATGAAATAAAGGCAACTATAAATAAAACAAAAGAAAGTTTTCAGGACGAAAATTTTGAAGATACAGATAAATATTTATCTCAAATAGATAGCTTATTAACAAAAACTGATCAAAAATATTCTGAAGCATTGCAATTAGAAGCAATTACAGCACAAGCCAGAGCGAATTTAATTTATTTAATTGCATATGTAGTTATTTTTATTATTATATTAATAACCTTATTTAAATACAGAAAACAAATAAAAGAATTTATTAATAAATTTATTAAAAAAGAAAAACCAAAGGAAGAAGAATTTGAAGAAAAACCAAAGGAAGAACCAGAAGAAGAAAAGATTTTTATAGAACCAGGACAATATAGAACAGAGTATTATTAAATTTTTTAAAGGTTTAAAAATATTTTTTTTTAATATGCCAATTAATGCACGTCCTGAATTTTTTAAAGCACAAGCGAAATTTTTAGCTGCAAAAACAAGAGAAGAAAAAATAGCAGCGTTAGAAGAAATGTTAGCAACAGCACCAAATCATAAAGGTGCTGAAACATTAAGAGCACAGCTTAGAGCAAAATTAGCAAAACTTAAACAAGAACAAGAAAAGAAATCTACCAGTAAAAGTTTTTCTATTCCTAAAGAAGGAGATGCACAAATTTGTTTAATTGGAATAACACAATCTGGAAAATCTACAATTCTTACAAATTTAACAAATGCAAAACCAAAAATTTCAAATGTTGAATACACAACACAAATACCAGAGGTAGGATGTATGGATTATGATGGGGTTAAAATTCAAATAATTGAAATTCCATCTACCTTTAAAAAAATTTGGTTAAGTATAGCAAAAAATGCTGATGCAATAATTTTTGTTTTAGATGGTACAAAGGATACAGCAAAGCAAAAATTTGAACTTGAAAATATTTTAGGAAACTTAAATAAACCATCTCTAACAATAATTACAAAAATTAAAAATATAGATTATTTAGAACTAAAAAGAAAAATTTGGGAAATGTTAAATTTAATAAGAGTTTATACAAAAGAACCAACAAGTCAAAAACCAGAAGAAAGGCCTTTAGTTCTTAAATCTAATTCAACTGTAAGGGATGCTGTTTTAAGAGTACATAAAGACCTTGTTAAATTTTTTAAATTTGCTAGAATATGGGGTTCTTCAGTAAAATATCCTGGAGAAAGAGTCGGTTTAGACCATGTTCTTAAAGATAAAGATATTTTAGAAATTCATACATAAATTTTATATTTCAGGCAATCAAATTTGAATTTATGTATTCTAAACTTAAACAAGCAGCAGAATTAATAAAAAATTATGATAAAGAAATAACAATAGTTTCACATTATGATGCAGATGGTATAACAGCTGCATCTATAATTGCTATAACATTAGAAAGACTAGGAAAAAAATATAATATTCAAATTTTAAGAGAAATAAAACCATCTATAATAGATAAAATAGAAAAGGATTCTTCAGATTTTATTATTTTTTTAGATATAGGTTCTGGAAATTTAAAATTTTTAAATTATCTTTCTAAAAAACACATTATTATTTTAGATCATCATATACCAGATATAAAAGAAAAGGAAAATATAATTCATGTTAATACTAGTGAGATAAATAAAGAATCAATTACTGGTTCTGGATTGGCTTGGTTATTATCTAAAGAAATAGATGAAAAAAATAAAGATTTAGTTAAACTTGCTATTATTGGAATTGTTGGTGATTGTCATGATGTTGAAAAGGAATTTTTAGAAAATGAATTTGTAAAAGAAGAAGTTGGATTAAAATTTTTTGGAAGAATGAGCAGACCTATTCATAAACTTTTAGAATTTTCTTATGAGCCATATATTCCAAACATTACTGGAAACGAATCTGCTGCCATTCAATTTCTTTCTGAGATAAACATTCCATTGAAATCTGATGAGAAATGGAGAACGCTTGCAGATTTAACAGAACAAGAATTATTAAGACTTGCAGATGCTATTATAAAAACAACTGGTTATTCAGATATTTTTGGAAAGAATTATACTATTTTTTCAGAAAATAAACTATATGATGCAAAGGAAATAGCAACTATGCTAAATGCGTGTACAAGAATTGGAGAGATTGAATTAGCAATAAATTTCTGTAAAAATTTAATAAACGGAAATATAGATAATTATTTAATAAAAGTTCAAGAATCATTTAAAATTTATAGAAGAATATTAAGTAATTATTTAACATGGTTAAGAAAAAATAAAGATGCTGTTATAATTTTAGATAATGCTGTTTATATAAATGGTATAGATGTAATAAATTCAAATTTTATAGGTACTATAAATTCTATTTATATAAGAAAATTTAATCTTCAAAAGCCTTTAATAACATTTGCAAAAACAGATGATGGAATAAAAGTTTCTGCTAGAACTCTAAATGGAATAAACATAGCAGAAATCATTTCAAAGTGTGCAAAAGCTGTGGATGGTATAGGTGGTGGGCATAAGCAAGCTGCTGGTGCTTTAATTCCATATGAAAGACTTCAAGATTTTATAGATATGTGTGAAAATGAATTAGAAAAGTTAAAAACTAATTAACTTAAAGGTTTTTTTATTCTTATTTTCCTTCTTCCAAAACCTATTATAATTAATATTATAATTAATAAAAATAGTGATATTTGACAATATATATTACAATTAAAAGGACAATCAGAAGGACAATTTAAAAAATTTTCATTTGTTTCACATACAAAATTTCCACAAAAAGATGTAGTTGTATCATTAAAATTTAAAATAGAAGTAATATTATTTTTATTGTTTAAATATAAAAATGTTGTAGTTATTTCTAAAGTTTTTTCTCGCGGAAAAATTTTATATGTAAGAGTTATATTTTTTTCTTCTGCTTTTAAAAATTCCCATTTATATACTGAAGAATTTATAATATTAAATTTTACATTTTTATAATCATAATCTGACACTTTCCAATCTAAAAATTCAGCAGGATTTTTAAATTCTAGTAAAATTGAAAAATTTTCTTTAGGCTCAAAAACAATAGAAATTTCAGATGGGCCAAAAACCATATTTTTTGGTAAAATAATTTCTTGAGCATAAATTTGAGATGAAAATAAAAGTAAAAAAATTAAAAATAATTTTTTCATATTATTCAACTTTTTCTGGTATTCCTTTTGTTAAATCAAAAAATTGCCAATCTTTATAATTTAATTTAACTGCAAGTATTGGTTTTGAATTACATTTTTTTGCATAATTTATAAGTTCATTTAACTGGCTAATATCATCTTTAGTATAATAAACATTTTTTCTTGATTTTACTTCTATTAAACTAACTTTTCCATTTTTGTCAATAGCAATTAAATCACAAATTGCATCTTCACCTTTTCCAGAACCAGCAACTCTATGTACTACAAATCCATTTTTTGAAAATAAAGACAATAGTTCTCTTTCTCTTCTTGAACCTTTTGAGTTTCTAACCATTATTTTTCTACCTCTTTTTCTCTTCCACCTTTTTGAATTTCATATATATGTTTTATTCTTTCTATTGTATCTGCTTCTTCTGGTCCTTTTTCAGGACTTCTTAATCGTACAAATCTTGGAAATCTTAAAGCAAATCCAGATGAATATGCCGGACTTCTTTGAATTTCTTCATAAGCAACCTCTATAACTATTTTTGGTTTAATTTTTACTTCATTTCCTTTTTCACTTTCTATATAAGGCTTTAAAAGTTTTGTCATTTCTTCCATGGTAAAATCTTCTGGAGATGTCTTCTTTTCTTTTATACCTGTGCCAAGCATTCCACATTCTAAAAACTTTCCTGTATCAGGATCTCTACATGCTAAAATATAACTTCCTAGCCAACCTGCTCTTTTTCCAGTACCCCAACTTGCACCAACAATTACTAGATCAAGATTTTCTAGCGTTGGTTTTACTTTAAGCCATCCACCAGCAACTGTTCTTCCTGGCACATAAAAAGCATCTAAGTTTTTTACCATAACTCCTTCTTGTCCGTTTTTTAGTGCATTTTCATAAAATTTTTCTGCCTCTTTTAAATCATGAGTTATAAGTTGTTCTGCAAGTTGAAATTTTCCTGGTTTTATTCTTATTATTTTTTCAAGCATTTTTCTTCTTTCAGAAAATTTTATATTAAATGTATCTTTTCCATTAAGATAAATTATATCAAATATATTAACCTGTATTGGAATTTCTTTAACCATTTTTTCTATATCATATTTTCTTTTTATTCTTTGAGATAGTAATTGAAAGGGAAGAGGTTTTTCAGTTTTTTTATCTATTGCTATTACTTCACCTTCAACTATTGCAGCTTTTGCTTTTATACATTCTCTTGCAAGTTCAATTAAATCTGGAAATTGTTTTGTAATATTTTCAAGTCTTCTTGTATAAAGATATATTTCATTTCCTTTTTTATGAATTTGTACTCTTGCACCATCATATTTTATTTCAATTGCTGTCTTTTCATATGATTCTAATGCATCTTTTAAAGAAGGTGCTTTTTCTCCTAGTAAAACATAAATAGGATTTCCCAATGTTATTTTAATATTTTTTAAACCATTTTCACCTTTTTCTTTTGCTATTTTTGCAACCTTTCCATAATCCTGTGTTATAAACCATGCTTTTTCAACTAAATCAACATCAACATTAAATGCTTTTGCTATTGCATCACGAATAAGACCTTCAGCAACCCCAACTCTTAACTCTTCTAATGCGGTTCTAACAATGTATTTTGCTTCTTCAGGCTTTGCTTGAGCTATAAGTTCAATAATTAGATTTAATTTTCTTTCCATACTTCCTGCTCCAGACTGTTCTGCTATTTTTTGAAGTCCAGTAAAAACATTTTCAACTAAAAGTTGCTTTTTAATTAATATTGATTGTGTTCTTCCCTTAGCCATTTCTTCTGCAACAATTCCTAAATCACCTATTTTATTAAAAGCTTTTGTAACATTTTCGTTAGATTTTCCGAATGCTTTGGAGATTGCTTTAATCATTAATTGATTTGCTATTCCTAATTCTTTGTCACTCCAAACAGGAAAAACCCGCCCAGATAATAGAAGAATAACTTTTTCTAAATCATCTTCTGGTGTATTTTTTAAAAATTCTGCTATAATATCTGTCTTTTCAAGTTTTCCAGAAATTTTTTCAAGTTTTTGATATAATTTTACTAATTCAAGATATTTCATAATTTTATTTAAGTTTTTGAGTTTTATAAATATTTTATAATATCAAATAAAATCAAATTAAAGATAAAATGTATATGAAATTCTTATAGAGAAGAGCTTAATAAGGCGAAAAAATATAAATTTAAATAGTAGTTGCAAAGACAAGAAAAATTATTAAGAAAATTGAAATAATAATATTTAAATTAAAAAGCTTTTCTTTATAAAAATACAGCAAAAATCTTTAAATTTTATTTTTTTATAATTTTAATATGCAAATTAAATATATTATAGGAGTTTTAGTAATTATATCAATGTTATTGATTTCTTTATATAATTTAAGATCAACTGGATATTTTATAGATTTAGGAAATGGAGAATGTGAATGCAATTCA
>JAHLMR010000001.1 GCA_018920255.1 Candidatus Aenigmatarchaeota archaeon
ATCAGAATCCAGTGATGAAACAGGAACTTTTATTATTTTTTTACTATTTTTTATTTTATTTTTATCAAAAATAAATGTCGAAGATCCGTCGTTTTCTTGAAAATATAAAATATCATTTTTACTAAATATACCTCTTTAATTAATTTAACATTTTTACATTTGTTTAACTTAATATTTTCTAATAAGTTTTTATAATTTTCTGGATCTGGTTCATATGCTATAACTAAGCCATTTTTTCCAACTTTTTTTGATGCATATAAAGTAAATAATCCTATATATGCTCCAGCATCTATAACTATATCTCCTTTTTTAATATCATTATAAAGAAAGTAACCTTCTATATCTTCTATAAGCATTATTGAAAAATTTTTTAAACTTATTGTTTTCATAAAAAATGATATATTATTAATTTTTATTTTAAAAAATATTTTTTTATAATCTACAAAAAACAAATAAAGATTGGAAATATGATAGATAACACCTGTATATTTTCCATAATTTAATTTTAAAAAATTAAGTATATATTTATATAACATACATAGTGAAAAAATATACTTAAATAAGCTATAATAAATTTTTTCTATCAAATTTACATTTTCATTGTATATTAATTTTGCTCTAATTTCCATGAAAAAGTATAATTTTCATTAATATATAAATCTTTATTAATTTTTACTAATTAAATTTTTATATGCAAAAATTAATCGGTCAGCTTCTTGATGTAGATTACATGATGGTTAATAATAAACCTCTTTTAAGAATTTTTTGTAAACAAAAAGATGGAAAAACAATTTGTCTTCTGTATAATAAATATTTACCATATTTTTATTTAGTTTCTCCTGAAGAAAATTATGAAGATATTAAAAAAAATATTTTAAAAGTATATCCAAACTTAAAATTTGAAATTTTAGAAAAATTTCTTCCAATAGGATATAACAAAAAAGTAAAAGCATTAAAAATTATTGGAAATGATCCTTCAAAAATTCCAGAAATAAGAGGTCTAGCTGAAAAATTTGGAACATGTTATGAAGCAGATATTTTATTTAAATATAGATTTATGGCTGATATGCAATTAAGAGGAATGGAATGGATAGAAGCAGACGGTAAACCTGCAAAAACTAATACTGTAAACTGTGATTGTTTTGAAATCAACAGTATTAAAAAAATAGATATACAAGAAAATGCACCATTAAAATATTTATCTTTAGATATAGAATGTATAACAGATGCAACAGATAGGATGCCTGATCCTTCTAAAGATCCTATAATAATTATTTCATTATGTTTTTATCCTGAATATAAAAATAAAAAACAAATTATTTTAATATCAAAAAGGTCTGGAATAAAAAATGAAAATATTATTGAAAATGATTCTGAAGAAAAAATGTTAGAAGAGTTTATTAATATAATAAAAGATTATGATCCAGATATTATAATAGGTTATAACATAAATAACTTTGACATGCCATATTTAATACAAAGAATGGAAACGCTAAATATACCTAGAATGTTAGGAAGGGCAAATAAAGCTGCATTTTTAAAAAAACTTCAGCAAGGTTATAGCACAAGTATTATTGGAAGAGTAATAGTTGATCCATATGAAATAATAAGAAGAGATCCTTGGCTAAAGTTTAAAAGATATGATTTAAATACAGTTGCAAAAGAAATGCTAAACGATACTAAAATTGATATTGGTGGTATTAGAGAAATTAAACATTTATGGGAAAATGATATTAATAAACTTCTTGAATATGCAGGAAAGGATGCTGAACTTGCATTAAAGCTTATAATACAAAAAGGTTTATTAGATAAATTTTTTGAATTATCTAAAATTTCTGGCTTATTACTTCAAGATATATTTGGTGGCCAATCCCAAAGACATGAATTTAATATACTTTCAGAATTTGTAAAAGAAAATATATTAATGCCATGCAAACCTACTTTAAAAAGAAAATCTCTTTCAGAAGATGAACTTAAAGGTGCTATAGTTTTTGAACCTGAAATTGGTTTACATAATAATGGAAATATTTTAGTACTTGATTTTACTTCACTATATCCATCTTTAATAAGAACTTATAATATTTGCCCGACAACCCTTCTATTAACAGATGAAAATGTACCATTCTATGAAAGTCCAATCGGTGTTAAATTTGTAAAAGAAACTGTAAAAGAAGGAGTTTTACCAAGAATTTTGAAAAAATTAATGGAATCTAGAAAGGCAGTAAGACAACAAATGAAAAATACAACTGATCCTGAACTTTTAAGAATTTTAGATGCAAAACAACTTGCATTAAAAGATATGGCAAATAGTTTATATGGTTATACAGGATATTCTAGATCTAGACTTTTTGTTATGTCTATTGCAAATTCTATTACAGCATATGGAAGAGAGAATATTAAATTTTCTAAAGAATTAGTTGAAAAAAATTTTCCTGTAAAAGTTATTTATGGTGATACAGATTCAATTTTTGTTAAAACTAATATAACAGATTTAGAAGCTTCAAATGAATTAGGTAATAAAATTTCTGAATTTGTCTCTGAAAGTCTTCCTGGTGTGCTTGAATTAAAGTTCGAAAAGATCTTTAAATCGTTCTTAATACTTTCTAAAAAAAGATATGCTGGTTGGTCTTTTGAAAAGGATGGAGATAAGTGGAAGGAAAAAATTGTTATGAAGGGTATAGAAACTGTTAGAAGAGATTGGTGTGAGCTAGTTGGTAAAACAATGAAAAATATTTTAAAGATAATTTTAAAGGATGGGGATATTAAGAAAGCTGCAAAAATATTTAGAGATGTTGCAAAAGATCTTGCTGAAGGAAAAATACCTTTAGAAGATTTAGTTGTTATTAAAAGCATAACAAAATCACTTGATTCTTATGATGGTGTGCAACCTCATGTTGAACTTGCAAAAAAAATGCTTGAAAGAAATCCTGCACTTGAAAATATTGTTGGTGAAAGAATAGGTTATGTAATAATAAAAGGTACTGCATTACTTTCAAAAAGAGCTGAAGATCCAAAATATGTAAAAGAACATGGATTAGAAATTGATTCTAATTATTACATTCAAAATCAACTTCTCCCTCCAATAGAAAGAATTTTTGAAGTTTGTGGTGTTACTACAACCGAACTTCTTGAAGGAAGTAAGCAAAAAAGTCTTATAGAGTTAATTAAAAAATCTTCTAGTAAAAGCGAAAGCAAAAATATTGAATTTCTTGAAAATTTTGATTCTGTTGTATGTAGAGGGTGTGGATGGTCTCATCATAGACCTACTTTAAATGGAAAATGTTATTTATGCGGTGGACAACTAGCTTTTAGTTTTAATGGAAACATTAGCGATAAAATAAAAATTTTAGAAAATTAATGATATAAATAAAAAATAACTGTTGGTAAAATAAGACAACCTAAAGTGTGCGTTCTATTTACTCCAAATTTTATTGGAAGCATTCCTATTATTGTAGCACAAATAAGTATTAAAATTCCTAAGAAATTGGAAAATAAATATACAACAAAAATTAAATAAATAAGTACTAAAAATAAAAGTTTTGAATAATTTATTTTTGTTATAGTTTTAATTAATTTTTTTGCTAAAAAATATGTAATAATTGCAGAAAAAATTCCAATGAAAATAAAAATTAAAATAAAAACTATTAAAGTTTCATAGTTTAAATTTATTAATTTTTGAATTGCTATAGCAATTCCAGATCTTGGATTTGAAATTAATAATATTGCTAATATAGAATAAAAAATATCAGAGGAATTTGCTGCTCCTAAAGAAATAAGAAATTTTTTTATATTTAAAATATTGTTTTCTATTTTTGTTTTTAAAAAACTTTGAACTAATATTATACTTTGAGTTATACCAAATCCTGGTAAAATTCCTGCAATCAACCCTGATAAAACTCCCTGTCCAGAAGAAGTTAGTATTTGATTCATATTTACACCAATTTCTTTATTTTCAATTTGTTCTTGTAAATTATTTTTTCTTTTAAGTGACTCAAAAATTATTGGTAACCCAAAAAATCCAGATAATAGTGGTAATAAAGCAGAATCTCCTATTTCATTTAATGAAAAGTATCCTAAAATTCCAGATAAATTAAAAACAACAAGCGCTATTAATGGCTTTTCTTCTTTCCAAATCATGAAAAATACTGACAATAAAAGTAAAATATGAATAAAAGGACGAATTGAAAAATAAATACTTGGTAAAAATAGAAATAATAATGGTAAAGAAAAAATAGAAATAAATAAACCAATAACTCCACCTAAAATAATTAATTTTATTGCAGTATATCCTTCGCCTAAAATAAATAGTTTATGACCTGGTAAAATACTAAGAGTTGAAGATTCTTCAGGTATACCAAAATAAATAGATGGTATAAATGAAATAAAGCAGTTTACAATACCGCATATAAAAATTAAAATAGCCGAATTATAACTTCCTAAATATGAAGATATTATAAAAATAAATGGTATAATATTATTTGGATGAAATCCTGGAATTAGCCCAGAAAAAATTCCTAAAATAATACCAAGTAAAATTATTAAAAATATTTCCATATAAAATTTATTTTCAAAATTTTAAATTAAATAAAATTACAACAAAAGTAGTTAGATTTACTTTAAAATTTTTTCTGCAATTAATGCAAATGCCGGTCTTGTTATAAATAATCCTATAATTATACCTATAATTGTTATTATAGCAAATCCACGCATAACACCCATTCCTATAAATGCCAATGGTATCATAGCAGCAATTACTGTAGATGCACTTCCAAATACCATAAATAATGCTTTTTTTATTCTTTGTTTAATTGTGTAAACTTCTTTGCTTGTATTACCATGAAGTATTTCATCTACAATCATTATTTGAACGTCTATTCCTGTACCTAAAATTGTTATTATACCAACGATTGTTGGAAGATCTAATGTCCATTTTATTAATGCTGCTGCACCTAAAATTATTATAAGTTCAAAAAATGTCCATAACGTCATAATTGAAGAAAGTTTTAAGTTTCTATATCTAACTGATAAAAAGATAAAAATCATTATTAATGCTATTATAACAGCAGTTCCACTTGACTGTATAAATTCTGAACCTAAAGATGCAGAAATATGATCTATTTTTACTATATTAACGCTAACTGGTAATGCACCTGATTGTAAAATACTTTTTAACTTTAGCATTTCCTGAGATGCTTCTGCTTTTGTTATACCTCCTCCTGTTATAACTGGGTTTGTAATAATCTTGCCAGCAAGGTCTCCTGAAATCGATAAGTCATTTAATAAAATATCATCTAAAAATAAATATAATTTTGATTCTAAGTAAGAGTGCCCTGTTCTGGGATCAATATATACATTCATTCCTTTAGTTACATCAGCAAATTTTTTTGCACCGGCATCTGAAATTGACACAGAAAACATGAATTCCCATGAATTTTTTCCTGTTTGATAAATTCTAGAAGTACAAATATTTGGTTGTTCAACCAAACATACTGATTTTATGTCAGAACCAGAAAAAACTGTAAATAAAAATACAACAGAATCATTTGTAATATTTATAACTTCTGTTTTTATACCTGAAATTTCTATTGATTTATTATATTCTAAAGTTTTTGAATCAATAAAAATTGAATTATTTATAATAAAAAATTCATATGATTTATTTCCTAAGTTTAGACTACCTTTATCTCCATTTATTTTTACTAATTTTGGTATTTTTGCTTCAAATTTTCCTTGCTTTTCTATTAATTCTCTCATTTCTTCTTTTGTTCCAGATGCAAATTCAATTTGTATATATTTTTTTCCTGTTACAATATCGTTTATTTGTTGAAACTTTGCTTCTTTAAGTCCATAAGTATTTATTCTTGTTTCAAATGCAGCTATAATTTGTTGAATTACTATATCACTTACATTTTCAGTTGGTTCAATTAATGCTCTTGTTCCTCCTATTAAATCTATTCCAAAATTTAAGTTAAATGGTTGTCTCTGAAAAACAGTTATTCCTAATCCTGGTTTTTCAATAAATACTATATCTAATTTTCCATTATGAATAAATCTTAAATTTCCTGTAAAATTTTGAAATTTATCAATATCATCTTGGTTTTTTATTTCAATTTCATTCATCCATGATAAACTTTCTCCTGGATTTAGTTTTCCATAGAATGGTGAGTTAGGAGAAACTGACTTTACAATTACACCTGTTCCCTCAAGGGGAATTAATAAATATATAGATATTGCTAAAGAGAAGAATAGTAATAAAAATCTCCATTCCTTTAATAAATTTTTAATATTCATTATATTCCCTTCTTTTCAGCATACCAATAAATTAATGAAGCATTTGTTATCCATGTGTTTAAAATATCAAATAATAATCCTATCATTAAAATTGATGCTATCTGCACTATAACATTTGAATATGAAATTAAAAATAAAACTGAAACAGCACAAAAAGAAGTACCTGTCATTGTAAGTCCTGTTTTTAATGCGCTTTTTAACTTTTCCTCTCTTAAAGATTGTTCACCCTTAATCATTCTTGTTGTTAGAAGAATATCTGTATCAACACTATAACCTATGAGTAAAAGCAAACCAGTAAATGTTGCTAAAGATAAAGGTATTCCTAAAAGTTGAGATGCTACAAATGTTTCAATAATATCTGCAACACCACATAACACAACATAAAAACTTGGAAGAGGATTTTTAAACAAAATAAAAATTGTTATAGACATAAAAATAAATGCTACAAACAATACAAATTCTGCCTGTTTAAGAAAAGAAGTTCCTAGTGAAGCAGAAAGTGTTTGTACAGACCAATTTGAAAAACTATATCCATTTTCTTTTAATTTTGAAATTATTTCATCATAATTAACATTTTCGCTTGTTTGAATTATTAATGTGTAATCAGATATTCCTTCTGATATTCTTATTGTTGGTTTATAATCTTTTAAAATGTTTTCGATAAAGTGGATATCTGGTTTATTATTTAAAGAAATTAAAATTTGAAGTCCGCCCTTCATATCTATATCATAAATTATACTATTATTCATTAACATATTAACTAATAAAATTATAGAAAAAAGTAAAATTAAAATTGGAATAAGTATAATAATTCGCTTTTTTATTAAATTAATATATAGCATTTTATCACTTTATTTCTTTTAACTTAATAAATATTTAAAGTTGTAATTTTGTTTTTTCTCCTGTTTTTAAATTTATTTTATAGTTCAGTGGCAATATTGATACTCCCTTATAATTTATTGGTTCTTTAATTGCATTAGTTATTATAATATCTGGTACTATATCTAAAATAAAATCAAGTTTTTTAATTTGTATAAATCTCTTTTTCAAAATATTAATAGGATATTCTGTTCCTAAATAATAAAGAAATTTTATTCCATTTATATCTATTAAAGATGGGTTTAAAATTTGTGTTTCAGAATTATCAAAAATTATTTTTGAATTATCTTCAGAAAGTAAAAAAATTATATCTGTATTAAATTTTATATTATCTTGGAATGAAACCTCCATATCATATTCTAATAAGTTTAGTTTATGTATCGGAACGTCTGGAAAGATTATTTCCTTTGCTTTTATTTTTTTATTTTTTCCTTCTTCAATACATATGCCTGAAACTGCTATAACATCATCTTCTGAAATTTTTGATATTAATTCTTGTTCTGCTTCAACTTTTATTATTCCTGTTGGATCTTCTAATTCAAAAAAATTTTCTTTTTTATTGAAAACAATTCCTATAATAATACATTCCTTTGATGCGTTAGATATAGAAACAGCATCTTTTAATTCAACTTTTTGAGATAATATTTTTTGTATTTGATCCCATCTTCTAAAATATTTTTCAGTATATTTTGTTATTGATATTTTTTTATTTTCTTCGAATAAAAAGTTATTTTCTGTTTCAATATTTTTTATTATACTAATTTCTGGAAATAATTTATAAAGAAAATTTTTAGAAATTAAATAGCTATTGTTTGATACTAGCCTTTCTTTCAAATAAATTAATTGATTTTCAGATAGAGACTTAATTTTTTCTTTAGCTTCTGGTTGTATTAAAAATCCTTCTTTTATAAGTTCTAAAATATTATCCATAAAAATCAACAGTTATTTATTAAAAATTTCTTCAAGAAATTTTTCTATTTTATTATAAATGTGATCAGGAATGTTTAATGTAATCGTTCTTGTCCTTCCATATCTTCCTTTTGATATTATTCTTGTGCTTATTATTCCAAATAAATCTAATTCTGCTATAAGATCACTTATTCTTCTTGTTGTAAGCTGTTTTAATCTATGTTCTTTACAAATTTTAATATATTGTTCTATAACATCTGAAGTATATATTTCTTGTGAGTTTCCATTTAAAGATTTTTGCGGATTTGATTTTACAAGCCTACATATTGCATAAAGAATAGCTTGACTTTGCTTTGGTTGCAGTCTAACTATTTCTAAAATATTATCTGTATCAATTTTACTTTCTGCTAAATCAACGTGCTTTAATCTAACCTTTGAATCCCCTTCTCTTTCAGCTAATTCTGCTGCTACTCTTAAAAGATCTAACGCTTTTCTTGCATCTCCATTTTCTTGTGCTGCTAATGCAGCACATTTTTCAATCACTCCTTCTTCAATAGCATCATCAGAAAAAGCTATTTTTGCTCTTTGTTTTAATATGTCAATAAGCTCAATAGCATTATATGGTGGAAATATAATTTCTTCCTCATTTAAACTTGATTTAACTCTTGGATCTAATTTTGATATTAAATTTAAATCATTTGTTATACCTATTATAGAAATTTTTGCTTTCTTTAATTCTTGATTTATACGTGTTATGTTGTATAGTATTTCGTCACCTGTTCGGTATATCAATGCATCTATTTCATCTATTATTAAAATAATAATCCTTTCTTCTGTATCTATAACATCATAAAACATTTGATATATTTTTTGTGTTGGCAGTCCAGTAAACGGTACTTCGACATTAAATTCTTTTAATATTTGTGCTATAAGTCTATATTCTGTATCAGCAGAATGTTTTAATTTGCAATTTATGTATATAACCTTTATTTTATGACCTGTACTTTCAGCTGCTTTTTCTAAATGATTACAAACAAACCTAGTAACACATGTTTTTCCTGTTCCTGTTCTTCCGTAAATAAATATATTACTTGGTTTTGATCCTCTTAATGCTGGTGCTAATATTTTACTTATTGTATTAATTTGTTCTTCTCTGTGTGGTATTGTTTCAGGTGTAAAAGAAATAGTTAATGCATTCCTTTGTATAAAAATCGGTTTTGATTCTAAATACTTGTTAAAAATATTTGTTATATTGTTAGCATTATTATTAACATCCATAGGAAAAACCTCCTCTTCTTTTGTAAGAAGAGATTATTGTCATGAACATATTTAAAGTTTATGTTCACTTTTTGGTTTACATAGGAAATGAAGGGGTGTGAATATCAATAAAATTATAATTATTCGTTTTGTGAAGATTTTATATTCACATGATTATTCATTTTCATTAGAAAATAATAACTCTCACCCTTAAATTTCCCATAGAAATTGTTTATTCTTTTTAAGAATAAACCTTTATTTCTTATAACATTGTTATTTAATAATATATAATAATTGTATTTGTTCCTATTGAAATAATGGGGTATGGGTTATAATTAATTTATAAAAAATTTTTTCTTAAACAGTCTATAATACTTTGTGTATCCTTTTTTATAATTGCAATAGGTATATTTTCTAATTCTGCTATTTTTCTTGCCAAATCATCAATATCCTCAGAACTTTGAAATATAACTAATCCAGGTTTAACATTACTAACCTTCAAAGCAACCATTGTACTTTTCCCTTTATGCGCACCTATAAAGATAATAGCCCTATTATTTGTTAAGCTATATAATTGAATAAATTGTATAGATGGTAGTTCTAATATAGCTTTCATTGTATCTACAATTGTATAACCATAAATCTTATTTTCAATATTTTCATTACCAACAATAATAATAGCATCTAAAACTTTACAAAAATCTTTTATTGTAATACCTTTTCTAAAATCTGCAACATCAATAATAGATGAAAACTTATTTGTTTTATTAGGCATATTTATAAATTCTTTAATAACTTTTCCTCCATATTTTTCGTCAATTTCTATAAGAGCATTTACTATTTTACGAATCATTTTTATTCCAGGGCTTTGTCTTCTACCATTTTCATAATCACTTATTACAGAAGGCATAACACCTATTTTATCAGCAAGTTTTTTTTGTGAAACTTTAAAGATGTTTCTCCATTTTTGAATAGTTTTACCTGGTTCTGAACTTAAAACAATATCTCCTGCAATTCTTTTTGCTACAATTATTTTATCTAAATTATTAACATCATTATTTTCTTCTTCATTCATATCTTTCATCTCTTTGTGAAATACTTATATATAATTGTCGTATTGATATTTAAATGTTTATCAAATGAAATTCTAAATAATTGATTTAAAATTTTTAACTTATCAGTAAATTATTTAAGCTTTTATATTTTAATTTATAAATATGATAAAAAGAGCAGAAAAAGAATTTGAAAAGATTTCCCCAAAAGAATTAATAGAATTAGAGTTTAGAGATGATAATTCAATAAAAATACCAACTAATAAGTATGGCAAAGTTTTAGATAATTATATTAGTCGTGTATCTACTGTCTTTAATGGGCATGATTTTAATACAATATTACTTGGTGATCCAGGTTCAGGAAAAACATATTTTGTTCTTGGATTAACTAAATACTTTAACAGTGAATATTTTAAACAACCTCGCAATCCTGAAAATACAGTTAAATTTTATTATATTGATAAAAAGGAGGATTTTTCTTCTAGAGAAATGAATATAAAAGGATTTCCAATAGGTGTTGGTATAATAGATGATTTTGATTATAGATTTCATTTGGATTATTGTAAAGGAAAAGATTGTTCAAAACTTGCTAGCAATCTTATAGATTTATATAATAAATTAAAGGAAGAAGAGCGCAATGTAATAATTATATCAAATGAAGAAATTACTTCTTTAGCTAAAAGATTTATTACTGATGAAGAAATTAAAAAATCATTTATACAAACATTTGATAATTTTTTAGTGGCAGAAGAATTAAGTTATAATATAGTAGATGAAATATTATTAAAAAAACAATTACCAGAAAATATACCTTCAAAAGCTAGCGTCACAAGATTTGGTAATTTAACTTGTTCATCTTCAAACCCTATACGTTTATGGAATAATTTAAAAGAAAAAATTGGTAATATAAGTGATGAAATTCCTTTAATTTTTCCAGAAGTTAAGAGTAAAGATTTTAATAAAATTTATTCTTCTCCTAAAGTTATAAAAGTTTTTATCGGATCACATCATATTTATTTAGATATGGATGACTATAGAATTGATGTATTTAGATTTAATTTCTTAACACCAAGAATTTTATCTTCAGTTAAAGAAGAATTAGGCGGGGAGATAAGTTTAGGAAGCTTATCAAATTACTTTAAAATAAAAATAAACCCCAGAATTATAACAAATAAAATTTGTTCGGAACCTTTTAGTATCTATAATTTTAAGTATGGAGAAACTATTAAAAATTTATTAGAAAAATTTTATGTAAATAATTGTATGAAAGAAGATAATTTTTCAAATTTTATTAAAAATGCTTCAAAAACAGAGACAGATGAAGATTTTAAAAATTTATATAGGAAATATGAATTAAAATTACAGGCATAGTTTTTCAGAAATCTTTATTAAGTTTAAAACTTTTAAATTTTATATGTTTAATATATCAACTCGCCAGATGGAAAAAATGATGGCACAATTAGGAATAAAGTCTGAAAATATAGATGCTAAAAGAGTAATAATAGAAAGAGATGAAGGAAACATAATAATAGAAAACCCACAAATAACAAAAATGGTAATTCAAGGAAATGAGACGTTTCAAATTGTCGGAGAAAGTAAAATAGAAAAAATAAAATTTTCTGAAGATGATATAAAACTTGTTATGGAACAAACAGGAGCATCAAGAGAAGTTGTGGAAAAAACACTAAATGAAACAAATGATATTGCAGAAGCTATTTTAAAGCTGAAAAAATGAATCTGAATAAATTACTACCAAAATATATATTCTCTTCTACAGAAAGATTTAAATAGACTAATGTTGAAAAAATTATTTATGCCAACAGAAATAAGAGCAAGAGATATAATGGTTACGCGTGTTATAACTGCTAGACCTAATCAGACTGTTTTAGAAGCAGCAAAATTAATGAGAGATGAAGATGTTGGATCAGTTATAGTATGTGAGGGTACTAGACCAATAGGTATAGCAACACGCGAAGATATTGTATCAAAAGTTGTAGCTTTAGATAAAGATCCAAAGAAAGTTTTAATAAAAGATATTATGAATACACCTCTTGTAACATGTTCAGCTGATGAAGATGTTATTAACATAGCAAGAACAATGTCAAAATATGGTTATGAAAGAATTCCTGTTGTAGATTTTGGAAAATTAGTAGGAATCGTATCTGTAAGAGAAATAGCAAAAGTTTCATCTGAAGCAGTAGAAATATTACGTGAAAGATTTTCAATAACAACAGAAGGTGCTATAGAAGAAATAAATTCAGGATATTGCGAATTATGTGGAAATTATAGTGAAATCTTACATTATGTAAATGATAGATGGGTTTGTGATAACTGTAAAGATGAAGCAGAAGAAATATAACCATTACTCTTAATTCTCTTATTTCTGTTGGCAAATAAATGATTAAAGGTGATTATTATATGGCAAAATTAGCACAAGCTACTATAAAATATAATATTTATGCAAAATTTGAAGCAGAAGGTATGGTTGAAAAACCAGATGTAATAGGTGCATTATTCGGTCAAACAGAAGGACTATTAGGTCCAGAAATGGATTTAAGAGAACTTCAAAAATCTGGAAGAATTGGAAGAATAGAAGCAATAATTGAAGTACATAATGGAAAAGCTAGCGGAACAATTATAATACCATCATCTTTAGATTCAACAGAAACAGCGCTTATTGCTGCATGTATAGAAACAATAGAAAGAGTAGGGCCATGTAATGCTAAAATAAAAATTGAAAAAATAGAAGACGTAAGAAACATAAAAAGAAAATATATTATTGATAGAGCAAAAGATCTTTTAAATAAAATATATGAAGAAGGAATTTCTGATATACAAGAGCTTTCTGAGCAATTAAAGGAGTCTGTAAGAATTTCAGAAATTACAACATGGAATGGATTACCTTCAGGCCCAAACATAGAAAGTTTTGATGAAATAATAGTTGTTGAAGGAAGAGCAGATGTATTAAATCTCTTAAGAGCAGGTATAAAAAATGTTGTAGCAATAGAAGGAACATCTATACCAGAAGCTATTATAAAATTATCACAAGAAAAGACAATAACAGTGTTTTTAGATGGAGATAGAGGCGGAGATTTAATTTTAAAAGAAATTATGTCTGTTGCTGATATTGATTTTGTGGCAAGAGCACCAAGAGGAAAGGAAGTAGAGGAGTTAACTAAAAAAGAAATATACAAGTCATTAAGAGATAAAATTTCTGCAAGTCAAATAAAAATAGATTATAAAGTACAAAAAGAAGATAAAAAAATAATTCAAGAAAAACCAAAAGTAACAGTTTCTACGGTTACAACAAGAAAAACAGAAGAAGAACAAATACCAATTAATATTTTAGAAACAGCAATAGAATCAGCTAAAAAAATAGAAAGAGATATAAAAAAACATGAGGAAGATATACATCTTAAAAAATTTAAAGAAATATTAGAAAGCTTAATAGGAACTAGAGCAGCATGTTTCATTAATGCAAATGGAGATGTTTTAGGAAAAGTTCCGGTTAGAGAAATTTTTGATGCAATAAAAGAAATTGAAGCAAGTGGAATAATATTTGATGGAGAAATTGATCAAAAACTTTTAAGTATAGCAGAAAAGAAGGGAATAAAATATTTAATTGGAATGAAATCAAAAAAATTAAGACCATCTTCAAAGGTTAAAATATTAACTATAAATGATTTATAAATTAAACAAATAATTTATTTTTTATGTTATTATATGAAAAAATTTTAAATAAAATTAGAAATAAATTTCAAAATAAAAATATAATTATTACAAATTCAAAAAATATACAGTGGCTATCAGGAAAAGTAGATAATTTTGGTATAATTGTAATTACAAAAGATAATCAATATGTTTTTACAACCGAAGGTTTTGCTCCAAGGTTTAATAATAAAATTTATGAAATAATAACGTTTGAAAAATTAAATTCTGAAAAAATAAAAGAAAAACCTCTTAAAATGATATTAAATTATCTTAAAATAAAGAATGTTGTGTCAGATATTAAATATAAAAATATAAAGAATGTTTCACAAGAAATTTTAAAATTAAGATCTATAAAGTTTAAAGAAGAAATAAAATTATTAAAGAAAGCAAGGGAGATAACAGAAAAATCAATTAATTATGTAATAAAAAATATTTATGAAGGAATAAAAGAAATAGAAATAGCAGGCTTACTTGAAATGAAAATGAGAAAATTGGGTGCAGAATGTTTTTCATTTAATACTATTGTTGCATCAGGAAAAAACTCCTTTTTAACTCATACAACACCAACTAATAAAAAATTAAATAAAAATGATATAATTCTAATAGATGCTGGTGCAGTGTATTCTGGATATTCTGCAGATATAACAAGAACAATATGTTTCGGTGAAAATAAAGAATTTGAAAGAATAAATCAAACACTTCAAGAAATAAATAAAAATATTTTAGAAAAAATAAAAGTTGGAGTTAAAATAAAATATATCGATAATTTTTATAAAAACTCATTGTTAAAATTAAATTTTAAATATCTTCATGGAGTTTGTCACGGAATTGGTGTTGATGTTCATGAACATCCAAGTATTTTTTCAAACGATAAATTTGAAGAGGGAAATGTTTTTACTATAGAACCAGGAATTTATATTCAAAATAAATTCGGAGTAAGATTTGAAGATATGTATTATATAAATAAAAGAGGTGAATGTACATGCTTAAACAAATAGCAAAAGAATTTGTTAAAAGTTTTCCATGCGGAAGAAAGGAAAATAAAAAAATAGAATATTTTAAGAAAAAGTATGGTAAAAATTTTGAAGAAATTTTAGAAATGAAAACTTTTTTTGAAAGTAATTTAAATCAGGAACAAAGAAAAATTCTATCAGAATTAATGAAACCTATAAATGGTCCAATTGTTTATAAAAAAGATAATAAATATTATGTAAATGATAAAATTGGAGAATGTTTAAGAATTGTTTATTCTGATTTTGAAGAACCAAGAAATTTAGCTTTATTAATAGCAGAAGAATACTGGAAAAGAGGAGTACACGTTTCTTTAATACCAACCCTATCATCTATTTCAAGAAAACATTTACAGGTTATTCCAGAATATACAGCTGCAGAACTTCCAGAGCCATCAAAAATCTTTGCAGAAAAATTTGATGCAAGAATTTTTATAGGTGGAGATGAAGATGATAACTGGATAAGAGGTTTAGAAAGTAAACAATTACTATCTGCTCCATCAACACAATATTTAAGACAAATTATGGATAAAAGAAAAGTCAGATGGTGTGTCTTTGGTTGGCCGATAAAAAAGAAAAAATATTATGTTAAACCAGAATTTTATAGAAAAGTATTTATAGAATCAATAAAAAGTACTTTTTCGAAAGAGGTAAAAGAATATTGTAATTATTATAAAAAAGCACTTGAAGGTTGTAGTGAAATTAAAATTACTGCAAATGATGGAACAGAATTAACCTTTAACATAAAAAATAGACCAATTTTAGTTGCAGACGGAATAATCGATGAGAATGATATGAAAAATGGGGATGTTGGTTTAAATATTCCTGATGGAGAAGTATTTTTAGCACCTCATGAATATTCTGCTAACGGAAAAATAAAATTTGATTTTGTTGCAACACATGGATTTGGTCTTATTAAAAATCTTTGGATAGAATTTAAAGATGGAAAAGTTATTAATTTTAAGGCAGATGGATCAGGAACAAAAAGATTTAAAAAATTTTTAGACTCTAACACAGGAGATAAAGATAGAATAGCAGAGTTTGGAATTGGAACAAACCCATCAGCAAAATTTATAGGTGAAACTATTGTTGATGAAAAAATTTTAGGAAGTATTCATATTGCAATAGGAAGTAATCAAGGAGCATATCATGGAAAAAATGTTGCATCAAGCCATTTAGATATGATAAAAATTATGAAAGGAAAACAAGGAAATTGTTGGGCAGATGGAAAATTAATTATGAAAGATGGTATGCCAAATTTATAGTTTTTCTAAATATTCCTTTAAATCATTTGTTGCTATTTTAAGCGATAAAGGATTCTTTTCATTTTTTATTTTCTCATATGTTTCTTTTTTAAGACAATTTTCAATTTTTATATTTAATTTAGATTCAACATTTTTTATTGCTTGATAAGTTTCTGAATCATATTTAAAATAACAAATTATTTTTTCATAATTTTCAATATGAGCTTTTAAAAATTTCAATATTCTTTCTGTTGTAACTTTTATATAAAGCTCTTTTATTTCTTTTGTTTCTTCCCATTCAGGCCAATCATAACTATTAAATGGATAATAGTTTACAAATTCATAAGGAATAACCCCAGGACTACTAATAACTACTAAATGTATTTTTTCATAATTTTTTAAGCTTTTTATAGAAGATTTTATTGCATTATGAAGTTTAGAAAGATAGTATGGTTTTTTGTATGAACAAGGAATAAATAAAAGAATAGTTTTATCTTTAGGAGGTTTATAAAACCTTTGAAAATAATCTTGCCAAACTTCATAATATGGATGTATTAATTGTTCTTTTCCAGCACCAATTATTTTTATCATTTTTTCTTTATGAAACTTGGGTATAAATGAAAAGTTATTAAACTCTTTTTCACATTCTGGATAATCTTTAACAATTTCATTAAACTGCTTTTCATCAAGTGGCTTCCATTTCCCAGAAATAAATAAATCAAAAATAGGAGCGTTTGAATGAGGAAATGTATTAATTAATACGATTGTGTCAGAATATTTTTTTGCAAACTCAACAGATTTTTTAACCTCTTCTTTTAAATCTTTAACAAAAGGAAGTCCAACCATAAGATAAGTACGTACTTTAAAGCCATTTTTTCTAATTATTTCTGAAGCTTTAATAAAATCTTCTACAGTAAACCCCTTTTTATATAATTTTAAAATTTCGTTGTTTGCTATTTCAAGCCCAATTGCAACAGATAAATCTAAACCCTTAAAATCAGATAAATTCTCATCATTAATAAATTCTGGTCTAGATTCAATTATTAATTTTTTAATATTATTAGATATACATTTTTTAACAAAATATTGTCTAATTACCTTCGGAAATTGCTTATCATCTAAAAAACTTCCGGAGGTAAAAAGTTTTATTTCTTCTATTTTTTCCTTTACATTTTCTTTTTCAATATCTCTAAAAATATTATCTATCTTTTCTTTTAATTTTCTAATACTTGGTTTTGGCCCTATTATTCTTCCCCATCCACATCCAAAACATTCTCCCCAAGCACATTTTCCAGAGGTTAGTATAATTGTTTTTGATTTCATATTTTTTAATTTAAAATTAAAATATTTAAAAACTGAATATGAAATTATTTTTATGAATTTTGAGATAATAGATAGAGATGCTGCAGGTAGAATAACAAAATTAGAAAATAATGGTAAAAAATTAATTCTTCCAGATGTTGCAATAGTTATAGATCCAAATAAAAACCTAATAGCACCAAAAGAACTATCTTCTAATTTCAAAACAAAACTAATAATTACAAATTCATATTTAATAAAGAAACATAATATTGATGTTAAAATAAATGAGTCTGGGGGTTTGCATAATTTCTTTAATTTTAATGATTTTATAATGACTGATAGTGGCGCATATCAAACAATGTTTGGCGGGAAAATAAAAACATCAAATAAAGAGATTATTAATTTACAAAAAATTCTTAAGCCAGATATTGCTGTTTTTTTAGATGTTCCTAGTGCAGATTTAGAATTTAAGGAAGCTAAAAAAACTGTTAAAGAAACATTAAAAAGAGCTAAAGAATGCAAAGAATTAGTTATAAAGGATATTGAACTGCAAAAAATTCTTTGGGCCGGACCAATTCAAGGAGGAAGTCATTTAAACCTTCTTAAAAAATCTGCAACTGAAATGAATAAGCTTGATTTTGATATTTATCCTGTTGGTTCTATTGTTCCAAAGCTTATAAGATATGATTTTTTAACTGTTGCAGAAATGATATTAACATGTAAACAGAATATTGATTTAAATAAACCTATTCATGCATTTGGATTAGGTCTGCCACAAGCATTATCTTTTTTTACTGCTTTAGGTGTAGATATGTTTGATTGCGCGGCATATGCACTTTTTGCATATGATGATAGGTATATGTCTTTAGAAGGTACACACTATTTAAGAGATTTGAAAGAATTTCCTTGTAACTGTCCTTTATGCTCAAAATCAGAACCAAAGGATATTTTAGAAATGGAAAAGTCTGAAAGAGAAAAATGGCTTGCAAAACATAATTTATATGTAACATACGGAGAATTAAAAACAATAAGAACGGCAATTAGAGAAAATTGGCTTTGGGAATTAGTACAACAGCGTGCACGTGCACATCCAAATCTTCTTTTTGCTTTATATCATATTTTGAAAAAATATTCTAAATGGCTTATGTGTTTTGAACCAATAACAAAAAAATCAGCAATTATGTGGTCTGGTGAAGAAACTGCTTATAGACCGGAAATTTTAAGAGCGATTAAAATATTAAGAAAAATAAAATCTTCTAAAAAAATAAACATATCACCATTTGGAAAAGTTCCAGCAGGACTTTATGGAGTTTACCCGTTTTATCAAAGTATTTTTCCGTACAATAAAAAAATAAGAAAAATAAACCCAAAAACAGTTATAAAAGATACTCTTAATTTTCAATTTAAATCTGGAGCAGGTAGCATAATTAAAAATTTTAAAATAGAATTTTCAAAAAATACAGGAAAAATAAGAAGAATATATGATAAAAATAATAACCTTTTAGGAACTATAAGAGCATATGATGGTTTATTTTTACCGACAAAAGAAGGAGTAAAATTATTAAAAAATTATATGAAAAAAGTAATTGTAGAAGATGATGATGCAATAAAATTTATAAAACAAGGAAAATCTATTTTTGTGAAATTTATAAAACCAAAAGATGAAATATATCCAGGAGAAGAAGTTTTAGTAATTGATAAAAAAAATAATATTATAGCAGAAGGTAAAGCACTTTTAAATACTATAGAAATGAATCAATTTAAAAGAGGTGTCGCTATAATTACAAGATTAATATTCTAATTTTGTGAGAGTATTTAAAAATTTAAGAGTTTTGGCTTATATTTTATATTTTTTAATGAATTGAAATTTTAAAAATCTTTAAATAGAACAATGTTCAAAAAAATATTATGAAGAGAGGAAGACCTTTAGGTCCAGACATTAAAAAAATACAATTAATTTTAGATGTTTTATATCAATACCCTTCTGGGGTATGGTTAAGACAAATTTCTAAAATTTCAAAACTTCCAGTATCTACAGTGCATTTTTATCTTTCTCATTATTTTGAACCTTTTATAGAAAATATAGGATTTAAAACCGAATCAGGAAGATATTTAGGATTTAGATTAATAAAATTAAAAAGAATGGTAAACGCGGCAGATATTTTTGCATATATAAATTTAAAAAGAAGTATAAAAAGTATAACATCATAATAATTTTTTACTATAAATAATAGAATAAATAGGGCCTTTTTGTGTTAATTTTGAAGAAAACAACTTTATTTCGTTAATATTAATTATTTCATTTATTTTAATATTTTTAGTGATTTTTAAAAAATTTTCTTTATTTTTAATATTTTTTACTCTTCCTAAAGTTATATGTGGTATGTAGTCTCTTTTTTCTTTTTCAAATCCATATTTATTAAGTTCAGTATCAAGTAATTCCATCATAGATTTAATGATCCAAGGATTTTCTAATTCAATAAAAACAACTCTTATAAAATTCTCATTTGGAAAAAAATTTAATTTATTTAAACGAATTTCAAATGATTTATAATTATTACAAACATTATCTATACTTTTTTTAATGTTTTCTATTTGATTTTCATCTACTTCACCTAAAAATTTAAGACATATATGTAAATTTTCTGGTTCAACTAATTTTATATCAGCATCTTTAAGTTTTTCTTGAATTTCTAATATTTTTTTCTTTATATTTTCAGGAATATTTATTCCTATAAAAAGACGCATAAATATATATTTTAAATTATAAAATTTAAATATTTCTAATTTATATAACATAGAAATATTACATAGTTATATTTATAAATTTTATAGCATAAAAATTTAAAAAATTTATTAAAATTGTTCACGTGAATATTTCGTGAATGTTCACGTGTAAGACTTGATATTCACGTGAACATTAAAAAGTAAGACTTTTATACTATAACAAAAACTAACTTTTCATAAAATCTTCACGTGAAATTAATTTTAAAATTATAACATTTAATTATCTTCACGTGAATATTCACATGAAGATAACATCATTATAAAAATATTCACGTGAACTTCACGTGAAGATAAAATGAACATCCAATTAAAATTACAAATTATTGAATATTCTTTTTTAAAATCTCTCACAAATAACTATAAAAATAAATAACAAATTTTTAATTATTAATAGAATCTCTCACAAATTTAATTAAATCTAATTTTTATAATTTAATAATTATAAAATATTCTTTTTAAAATATATAACATAAAATATTTAATATTAAATATATTTTCATATTCATTATTTTTAATTTCATAATAAAAATAATGAGAAAAATCTTTAAATAACTTATTTAACTAATAAAAATAAGTGTTTACAACACAAAAATGAATATTTTGTGAATATTCATATGAAGTTCACGTGAATAAAGGTGAAATGTTTGGAAGAAGAAAAATATTATAGAAAATTTAATTGGTCTGCAAATCCATTTGTTTTAAAAGTAGACCCAAAATTATTTATAGGATATGAACAACAGGTTCGTGCACTTTGTAGACATATAGAAGATATGCATAAAATAGCACTTCTTACAGGTGCAACTGGTGCAGGAAAAACAACAACATTAAAATGGTTAGAAATGAATTATCCAGAAGCAAAATATATTTCAAAGCCACCTTCAAATCCTGAAGACTTAGTTAATATTTTTTTAGAATTCTTTCCACTTTCATTTTTTGAAAGATTATTTAAAAGAAAACCAACATTAAATTCTCTTCCTTCATATATTAATAAAAAAATGAAATCAAAGTTAATTTTACTTATAGATGAAGCACATGAAGCTTCAAGAGATGTTTTTGAGTGGCTTAGAGTGTTAACAGATCAAATAGATAATATTTCTATTGTTTTAGCAGGTTTACCAATTATTGAAGAAAAAATAAAGCACGAATTAGAATCATTAAATCAAAGAATAACAACAAGAGTAACGCTTACAGCATTAAGTCAAACAGAAACAGGACTTTTAATTCAAAAAAGAATAGAATCTGTTGGAGGAAAAGGTACAGAGCCATTTACACAGGCGGCAATTCATGAAATTTATAAAAGAACAGGAGGATTCCCAAGAGAAGTTTTGAAGTTTTGTGATAGATTAATTTTAAGTGCATCAGAAAAACAATTAGATAAAATAGATGCAGGTGATGTTATAAATCATAAAGATGTTAATTTTCCATCAGAACAAAAAATATTAGAACCATCAGTAACATATGTTGATAGACCACTTCCGACACAAGATATAAATTCATTACCTTCAAAGCAAAGAAAAATATTAGAAATTCTTTCAAAGCAAGATTGGTTAAGTCCATCGGCTATAATTGAACAGCTTGATATGTCAAATTATAAAAGTAGAGGTCATGCAGTAAGGTCAATAAATAATATTCTTAAAAGATTAATGATTGATGGTTTTGTACAAAGAGAATCGCATGGGAAAGCATTTTTATATGCATTAACACCAAAAGTAAAGGTTATTTTAGCTAAACATTAAATTTAAATATTTAATAATTTATTTTCTATAAAGAGAGAGGTGAGAAAAATGCCAGCAGACAAAATAAGAGGAAAAGAATTTTTAGGTAAAGTAATAGTTTCAAAAGATACAGGAAAAAGATTTGGAGTAGTTTCTGATATAGCATTTATAACTGAAAGTGGAGAATTAATGAATTTAATAGTAACGGATCCAACAATATCTGCAGCAGAATTAGGTTTACAAGAGGATGAAAAAGGAAGGCTTTTAATTCCATTTTCAGCTGTAAGAAGTGCTGGAGATTTTGTAATAATAGACGAAAAAGATATTATTTAAAAAATAAAGGAATTTTATATGAATATAAAATTATTGCTCTGTAAATTTGGTTTTCATAATTGGAGTAAAGTACAAAGTATACATAATTTTTCTTCAAATGTTATAGATTATAAAAAATTTTGTAGAAGATGTGGAATACAAAAAACATGGACAGAACCAATTTAATTTTCTTCCACATCTTCTATACCTCTTGAGGTAACTCTAAACACACATTCAGCTTCAGGTAAGTTTGGGCTATCAATTATTCTTGCGATTCTTGTATCACCTTTACTTTTTCTAACATATACTCTATACGTACTAAAATGCCCTAAAATATGTCCACCTATTGGTGCAGTTGGATCTCCAAATAAAATATCTGGTCTTGCCATTACTTGATTTGTAATATAAACAGCAACATTATACACATCTGCAAGTCTTTGCAGAGAATGTAAATGTTTATTTAATTTTTGCTGTCTATTTGCAAGTTCGCCTCTTCCAGTGAATTCTGCTCTAAATAGTGCTGTTACAGAATCCACTACTATTAATTTTATATTTTTTTCTTTAACAATTTCTCCAGCTTTTTCTACAAGTAAACATTGATGATCAGAATTGTATGCTCTCGCAACATAAATATTTTTTAATACTTCATTGGGGTCTAAATTTAAAGCTTCAGCCATTTGCTTTATTCTTTCTGGTCTAAATGTACCTTCTGTATCAATAAATAAGCATGCACCTTCTAACCCACCCTTATCTTTTGGAAGCTGAACATTAACAGAAAGCTGATGTGCTATTTGTGATTTAGATGAACCAAATGCACCATGAAATTCTGTTATAGCGCCAGTTTCAATACCGCCGCCTAGAATTTCATTTAAACTTTTACTTCCTGTAGTAATTTTTCCAATTTTCTCTCTTTTTTCAAAAACTTTTAATGCTGTTTCATATCCCATTTCAAGAGCATCACGTGCAGCTATTATTATTTTTGCAGCTGTTTGTTCTCCTATTTCAGCTATTTCTGATAATTCCTTTGGTGATGCGGCTGCAATTGACATAAGATCAGTATATCCAGCATCCATTAGCTTTTCAGCAGTTTTTTCCCCAACACCAGGAAGATCTGAAATAGATTTAATTTTTTCCTTTTCTTTTCCCATTTTTCTCACCCTTTAATTATATTATTTAATAATTCCTCTATTTCCTTTTGAACATTAACTTCTTCAACATTTGTTACAATAAATTCCATTCTATCATAAAACTTATTTTTTCTTACCCTACCTTGAATAATAAATTCTTTTCCAAGAATATTTTTCACTATTTTTAAAATACCTTCTGCACCTTTTATATAAGCATCTTCTACGCTATTTAAATTAATAATTTTAAGTGCAGGTTTTGTAAAGAAAATAGCTCTCATATTATCAGTTCCATCATCTATAACTCCAGATATAAAAATTGATTTTTCAGGAATAACTTCTCCATGAATTTTACAAATATATTTTTCATTAGATACCCTAACTCTACTTCTACAGTTTGGACACGCATAATAAAAAGGTTCTATTTCAAACATTTGAACAAGCGCAGCCCTAACTTTTACAAGCTCATTTTCCTTTATTTGACATAATTTAATTTTTGGTACTTCTAACTTAATTTCAGGAATTTCTTCATCAGTGTGTTCTATTATTGTGTTTTTTGTTATTCTTATTTCAACCCTTCCTTTTCCATCATCTTTTGTAAATGCTTTTTCTATTTTTATTTTGTCGCCAACTTTAATTCCATTTAAAATCTCTATTTGATCATTCCATGCAACAAGCCTTATTTTTCCAGTTTTATCTCCTAAAATCATATATTGCACTTTACCAACCTTACCATTTTTATTATATTCTTTAGGTTCGCTTATAGATAAAACTCTTGCAACTAAATTTAAGTTATTTATTCCAGAAATAATATTTTTAATTTCTATTTTTGATTTTGGTTGTTCTTTTATATTAAGCCCCAATTCATTTGCAACAATATATGCAGCACCTTCCCTGGTAACCATAAAAGAAAGTTTCTCTTGTGTTTCAGAAATTTTTTTATCAATTTCTTCTTCAGAAAGTCCAGTTTTTTCTTTAATATTTTGTATAATTTCATCTATTTTTGACATAAAATTTATTATAATATTAAACTTTATATTATTTGCTTATGACATTAGTTGTAACTATTCTAGAATTTTTTTTCTAACATTAATAATATCTTCTTTTTTTACTATTTTTCTATTATTTTTAAGAGCGTTTGCATATGCTTCGCAAGATATATCAAAAATAATCTTTTCAAGCAATTCTGCAAATTTTAAGGTAGCACTATTACTTACACGCATACCTGTCTTTGAAAGTATTTTTTTTGAAATATTTGTACTAATTATCATAATTAATTCTTTAAACCTTATTAAATATAAAACTTTGTGAAAAAATACTTTTGTTATACTTTAAAAAATATATTTTTTAAAAAATATTACAAAAAAAATTTATTTTATAAAAACTATTATAAAATATTTTTTTTATTATATATATTATTAAAGATATGTTTTTTTAAGTTATTCGTGAGACATATACTTTAAAATATATTTTATAGAATATATAAATATGCTTAAATATAGGTTATTACAAAATTTTTATAGGTGAAATAGCGTGAAAGAAGAAGAAAAAGCAAAAAAAATTTTAGAATCAATTTTTTTACATCCAAAACCTGTTAAAATGTTAATTGTAATGAGAAATAATAATTTAAAATATGCAACTCAAATTATGAAGGCCGTGGATTGTACATATTCTCATACTGTTAAAACATTAGAACTTTTTAGAAAATTTGGGTTAGTAGAATTTAATAAAAAAGGTAGAATAAAATATCTTAAACTAACTTCAGATGGAGAAGAATTAGCACTAAGTTTTGAAGGTATTGTTAATAAATTAGGAAAAATTTCAAACAATTTTAAAGAGATTCAAGTAAAAGAACAAAGGGCAGCAAAAAAGTAAGGACACTTAATATTAATCTTTAACTTCTTAAAAAATTGTTTATCATATAATGAAGATCATTTTCAGAGAGAAGTAAATACTGTACATATCTGTAAAATTAAGTTTTTGCATAAATTTAAATATGGACACTTAATAATTATCTTATAGGATAAGTATGAAAGAACTTATAACTTGGCTTTATGGAAAAAGTTCAAAGAATGCTCATATTAGACAAATGGCAGAAAAATTAATTTTATTACTTCATCAAAATGGTTCCATGGAATATAAAATGCTCTGTTCTGAGTTAGGTATAGGTTTTGATAAATATAAAAAGCCAAAGAGAACATTTTATTTTGTTGTAAATCCATTAAAAAAAATACAATTAGTAAAAGAAAAAAGAGTTTATACAGAAGCTGACAGAAAAAGTTATCAAACAATTTATTTTCTTGATCCAAAAGCATTTCAAGGATACATGACAAGAATAATAGAAGAAATTTTAGAAGAATTATCTTAATATATTTTATTGTAAAAATTATATTTTATAAAAAATTTTTTTAAAAATATTTTTAATTTAAAATATTATAATAAATATATTATAGAAAGAATAAAAAATTTTATATATATTAAAATTATTATATTTTATTATATTTTCTACAAAATATATTTTATAGAATATTTAAATAAAATTAACTTACAAAAAAATGTGAGAGTTCATAGGGCGCGTGAAGATTTTAAGACAATTTTTTAATATTAACAGCAACAATCTTTAAATTTGGAGTAAAACTTTCTTCATCAAATTGTAAAGGAAACAACTTATTTATTAATAGTTTTTCAGAATGAAAATTTGCACCAATAAACCCTTTAGAAATTTTTTTATCAACTTTTATTTTTCCGCTAACAAACCCAACTTTACTAATAACTCTTATTTTATCATTATTTTTTAACTTTAATTTTTTAGCATCTTCTGGATTAATATGAAAAAAAGGACCATCATACATTTTATTTAATATTTTTGATTTAGAAGTTGCTTCGCCTGTTAAAAATTGAAACTTTGATCTAAAACTAAATAAAATGAAAGGATATTTTTTATTCGAAACCTCTTCTATACCTTCAAAATCTTCTGGTATAAGTTTTTCATATTTTTTCTTTTTATTTGCATAACATTCTTTTCCATTATAAACTTCATTAGCATTTATATTCATATAATCTGGAATAATATTACAAATTTCGCTGAATATTTCCTTTTCATTCTTATAATTAAATTTTTCTGAACCAAATAGTTTAGCAAGATTACAATAAATTTTCCATTCTGGCCAAGATTTTCCTAAAGGTTCTCTAACCTTTCTAACTAATCTTACAAGTCTTTCACCATTTGTTATAGTTCCATTACGTTCTATAAGCAATGGGGTTGGTAAAATTATTTTTGCAAATCTAGATGTTAAATTAAAATAACTATCCATTTGAACTAAAAAAATTTTCTTAAGGTTTTTATGTACTTTATTTAAATCAGGTAAAGATTGAGCAGGATTAAAACCAGAAATTAAAGCAGTTTTTATTTCTCCAAAACATAAAGCTTCAATTAAATTTAATCCTCTTTCATTGCTTATCTTACATTTCCATTTTTTGCATAAATCCGGAATACTAAAACTTTGGATAGATGGGCTCACTAACATATCTCCTACGCCCTGTACATTAATTTCACCTCTAGAAGTAAAAATTTTTCCATTTTTTATTATACAAAGATTATTTATTGTATGTACATTTTCAATTCCATTTACATGTTGTGTAACACCCATACCATGCATTATACCAAAATTTTTAGATTCTCCAATAATTTTTGCTGCTTCTTCAATTTTTTCTTTTTTAATTTTGCATATTTCAGAAGTAGTTTTAATATCATATTTTCTTGTAATCTCTTTTAAAGCTTCTATATTTATATCCTTTCTTATTTTTCCACTATCAATTAAAATATTCATTAAACAGTTAAGAATTACAATTTCAGTTCCAGGGAATATTGATAAATGTATATCAGAATATTCGGCTGTTTCAGAAAATAATGGTGCTATAGTTATTATTTTTCCTCCTTTTTTTTTCATTTCTAAAATTCTATTAAAAATAACAGGATAATTAGATGCAGGATTTGAACCAATTATTAATAAAACATCAGAATTTACTATTTCATTTATAAAATTGGGTATAGCAGATATACCAAAATTATCTTTTAATGCCATTGTTGTTGGTGCATGACAAAGTCTTGTGCAACAAGAATCAATATTATTTGTTTGAAGTACAACTCTTCCAAATTTTTGAATAATATAATTATCTTCATTTGTTATTTTTCCAGAACCAGATAAAAATATTTCATTAGATGAAAGATTTTTTATATTGTTATAAATAAGTTTTAATGCATTTTCCCAAGTAACTTTTTTAACTTTTCCATTTTTGTTTAAAATTGGTTCTTTTATTCTACCCTCGTCGACAACTTCATTTATAGTTAAACCCTTTATACAAGGTTTACCTTTGCTTACAATATCATTATTATCTGGAGAAACTTTTATAATCTTATTTTTTTCCACAAAATATTTTAATCTACAACCAACTCCACAATAAATACAAATACTATTAATTTCCATAAACTCCCCTATTTATGATAAATATCTTTTATTCTTTCTATTGCCTTTAATACGTCGCACATTTCAATTTTTTCAGAATTTCTATTTTCTGCATTTTCAGCAGAATTTTTTAATAAGAAAAGCCCAACTCTTAAATCACCTATTTCATATGTTTTTCTTACAATTTCTTCAAATGCTTCATATTCAAAACTATTTGGTTTAAATGCCATAAATTCTCTTTCTCTTAAAATACCTCTAATTTCTTCAAAATTATATTTTTTAAATTCTATTCTTTCTAGAAGTAATCTTGATAAAAGTCTTTCATCTAATCTGATAATATTTTCAGATGTATTTGTTATTAAAATTATTGATTTATATTTTATATCTTCAAGTATTCTATAAATAAAATTCCAATCATGAAGTCTATCAACTTCATCAAAAGCAAAAACAACACCTTCATAAGTATTTAATTTTTTTATGATAATATCTATAAGTTCCTCAGGATATCTTTCATTCGTTCTTATACCAATTTGTTCAGCAACATAATAGATTATTTTATTATTTGTATCATGTTTCCAACAATTTATATAAATAGTTAGATAATTCCCAACATTTTCTTCAATCATTTTTCTGAAAATAAATTTTACGCATGCAGTTTTTCCTATTCCAGGACTTCCTGTTATAAGTATATTTCTTCCATTTCTTTTCAATAAAAGAGGTTTAATACATTCTGCAATATATTTATGTTCTTCTTCTCTGTATGGAAGTAGTCTTGGAAGGAAACTTGATTCCAAAACCCCAGGATTTAT
The DNA here is from genome assembly GCA_018920255.1 of Candidatus Aenigmatarchaeota archaeon. GTDB lineage: Archaea > Aenigmatarchaeota > Aenigmatarchaeia > Aenigmatarchaeales > JAHLMR01 > JAHLMR01. Next base: position 28,869 of record JAHLMR010000001.1, read on the forward strand.
TAAAAGGTTCATTAATATCACATTTTATTCTAAAACAGGAATATTTTTATAGATTGTCTTTAACCTTTATATTTATAATTTAAAAACTAAAAATTAATAAAAGTGATGTAAATGACAGTAATAGAAGAAGTTGAATCAATGGCAAAAAGACGAGGGTTTTTTTGGCCAGCAGCACAAATATATAATCCAGTTTCTGGTTTTTGGAATTATGGGCCGCTAGGAACAAAACTATTTAACTCTTTAATCTCATTATGGAAAAAATATTGGATTAAAGATGAAGATGCATATGAAATAAATACAACAAATGTTTTACCTGAAATAGTTTGGATAGCTTCTGGCCATACAGAAGGTTTTAATGACAAACAAACTTTATGTGAAAAGTGTAAAATGAGATGGAGAGCAGATCATTTAATAGAAGAAAAAATAAAAAATCATCAAAAACTTGAAGGTAAATCTACAGATGAGTTAACAAAAATTATAAGGGAAAATAATATTATTTGTCCAAATTGCGGAGGAAAACTTTCAGATGTTTTTGTTTTTAACTTAATGTATGATATTAAAGTTAGTCCAACAGGAGATATAAAATGTTATTTAAGACCAGAAACAACTCAATCATCAGTAATAGATTTTCAGTATGTATATAAATCACAAAGAGCAAAACTTCCGGTTAAAATAGCGCAAATTGGAAAAAGTTTTAGAAATGAGATTTCACCAAGACAGTGCCTAATTAGATTAAGAGAATTTTGGATGGCAGAATTTCAAATATTTTTTAATCCAGAAAATACAGAAATAGAAAATTATGAAAAAATAAAAAATAAAAAAATAAATATTCTTCCAGCAGAGTTTAGAAAAGAAGGTAAAGAAAAAGAAGTTGAAATAGAAATAGATGAAGCATTAAGAAAAGGTTGGATACCAAACAAACTTATAGCGTATTATCTTGTAAAGGTAAATGATTTCTTTTTAGATTTAGGATTTGATAAAAAAAGAATAAGGTTTAAAGAATTATTAGATGAAGAAAAAGCCCATTATTCTAAAAAACATTGGGATTTTGAAGTTTATAGCGAAGATTTTGGTTGGATTGAATGTGTAAATAATGCATGGAGAACAGATTATGATTTATCAAGGCATGAAAAATTTTCAAAACAAAAGCTTTCAGTTTTTGAAGATAATAAGCACATTCTTCCACATCTCTATGAGCCCTCTTTCGGTATAGATAGAATAATTTTAAATCTACTATTAAATAATTGGCATAATGATGGAAAAAGATGCTGGTTATCTCTTAAACCAAAACTAGCTCCATATATAGCAGCAGTTTTTCCGCTTGTTAAAAAAGATGGATTAGATACATTTGCAAGAAAAATTTATGAAAATCTTAAGAAAAAATATGATGTAATTTATGATGAATCAGATTCAATAGGAAGAAGATATGCAAGAGTTGATGAAATAGGTGTTCCAATTGCAATAACTATAGATTATGATTCATTAAAAAATAATACAGTTACTATAAGAGATAGAGATACTACAAAACAAGAAAGAATAAAAATTTCTGATATAGAAACTTATATTGAAAAAATTTTAGAAAAAAATTAAAAGGGGATAAACCCCCAAAATTATCTAAATCTCATTCTAATTTTTCTTCTACAACTGCTACAAATATGTTGTGTTGCCCCATCAAATCTAACTTTTACTAATCTCCCAACTGACTTTACAGATTCACCACATATATCACATACAGTTTGCATTATTCTATTCCTCCTCTTTTTATTTTTATCTGATTTTTTCTCTGTTCATCAGATAAAAGTTTTTTATATTCTATTATAATTTTTTCTATTTTATCTAATACTGCTCCAACAGCATCCCTAATATCCCATCCAATATCATGAGCAGAAAACATACCAACTTTAGTCTTTACTTTTAATCTTATAGAATACTTTATTCTCTTTGGTAACGGTTCTATTTCTCCATATTTTTTAACATGCATATGTACGTACTGTATTTCAAATATTTTATTTAATTTAGCTACAGTATCCTCAAGCATTCTGTCAATGGTTGACCGTATAAACTCATCTTCTTCTCCAAGACCAGTTATTTGTAAGTATACTCCCTTCTTTTCAAACTGAGAAATATACAATTCAAAGATATCTTTCATTGTTACAATTCCAGAAATTTTTTTATCCTTTTCTAGAATTACATAACTAACATTTTTATTAAACATTTCAGATATAGCTTCAGATACAGAAATATTTTCATCTACTATTAATGGATTAGTATTCATTATAGTTGATACTGGTATAGACATAAGTCTTTCCATTTCAGCAGCCATTTCCCAAAAACTCATTTTTTCATGCGATTTAAGGGATTTTAAAAAATCAAAGGATGTTACTATGCCAACTATTTTTTCATTAGAATCTAAAACAGGTAAATGAGAAACATCATTTTCTTTCATTATCATTCTTGTTTTTCCTATGCTTGTATCAATAGTTATTGTAATAGGTTTAACAGCAATTTCTGATATTTTAGTTTGTCTAAATAATTTTGATCCAGAGATATAATTTATTATTTCTTTCATAGAAATCTTTCCTATAATTTTAGAATTATCAATTACTGGAATGCTTCTTACACCACTTTTAAATAATATTTTTGCCGCATCCTCTATTTTATCATCAGGTTTTGTATACATCGGTTTTGTTAATATAAATTTAGCTACTGTTGCTTTATTCGGATCACTAACACCCTTTCTTATTATATCTTTATAAGTTATAATTCCAAAAAATTTTTTATTTTTAATAACAAATGCTTCGTGAATATGATATTTTTCCATTAATGAAAAAAAGTTTGTAAGTTTATCATCAAAGTTTAGAATAGGCAAGTCTTTTGACATAATATCTTTTACAAGCATTATATCCTCCCCTTTCAGAAATTTATGTGGTTTCTAAGTATTTAAAATATATATTTCATAATATTTAAAAATAAACTTTTAAATAAAAATAAATTTTAATTATTTTTTATGAAATTATTATACGGCTTACTAGTAATAATAACATTGTTTATTTTAATTTTATTAATAAATCAGCAAACTAATTATGAAAAACTATTATCTTATTCTATTTCTGGATGTTTTGAAAAAACTGAAAGAGAATATGAAAAAACAAAAAATATAGATAATGTTTTTACTGAAATTAGAAATAACTCAATTTATTTTATACATAAATTAAATTATGTATGTTGTGCTAAAATAAAAGTTTATTTAGAACCGTTTGAAAAAAATTCAAATTATACTATAATTAAAATTAAAGAAGTAAATGAAGGAGAAATGTGTAGATGCGTTTGTGATTATGAAATAAATGGTTCTATAGGCCCGCTGGAAAATGGAAATTATTTACTTCAAATTTATGGAGTAGAATTTCAAAATGTTCCAGGAGAAATTATTTTTGAAAAAGAAATAAATATTAATAAAATTATTGGAGTTCCAAATCCAGCCTCAAAATATTGTATAGAAAATAATGGAAGTTTATTTATAGAAAAAGATAAAAATAATGGCGAATATGGTGTTTGTATATTTCAAAATAATGCAAAATGTGAAGAATGGGCCTTTTTTAAAGGAGAATGTTCTAAAGAAAAACCAAACTTTTGTATTTCTAAAGAAGATTGTGCATGTGGTACTCATATAAATACAGGAGAATGTTTTGTGGGCTCTAAAGAGTTTGTGAATATAGAAAAACAATGTCCAGATTATTGCACAGGAATAGCAGGAAATTTTAAAATTGATTGTATAAATCATCAATGTAAACTTGTAAAAGCATATCATTAAAATATTAACAAATTTATATTATTATTATGTATATTCGTATTATACCAATTGGAAACATTCCACGAAAAATATTAGAAGCACTTTCCACAGAACTTTCTGAAATTTTAAATTCAAGAGTAAAAATACTAGATTCTGTAAAAGTTCCTCATGATGCTTATAATCATTGGAGAAAACAGTATGATGCAAAGAAAATAATACAAAATTTATCAGAACTATCTCAAACAAAATTTATAGATAAATCAATGCCTCTACTATATGTTATAGATGAAGATATATATTTTAGCGGCCTGAATTTTATTTTTGGTTTAGAAGATCCTATTCAAGGAGCATGTATTATATCAATAACTAGATTAAGAAATGAGTTTTATGACTTAAAACCAAATCTTTCAATTTTAATTGAAAGGTCTGTTAAAGAGGCAATTCATGAATTAGGACATTTTATGGGTCTTGAACATTGTTCTCATCCTTTTTGTGTAATGTGTTTTTCGCCGTCAGTGGGAGATATAGATAGAAAACAAAAAGACTTTTGTAGAGATTGTAAATATAAACTATCTTTAAAGGGTTATAAAATTGAATAAAACATAGTTTTTTAAACTTTAAATTCAATTTTTTGAAAAGGTGATAATATGCCAATAGTTGGTTTTTTATTAAATGAAGTAAGTGGAAAAAAAATAACAGAAATTCAAGGAGGAGTTTCTGTTGCAAATAATGCAGACATTAAAAGCGTTAAAAAAGAACAAATTAAAAAATTTAACCAAGATGCTATTTCTATAGGTTTTGAATTTTCTTCTACATATACAAGTGAAGATGAAGAAATTGCAAAAATTATTATGAAAGGAAATTTAATAGCAATAGATGAGGATACAGATAAAATTTTGGAATTTTGGAAAAAGAATAAAGAACTTCCTGAGAATCTTCACATTGAAGCTATAAATATTATTTTAAGAAAATGTTTAACAAAAATAATGTTAATTTCAGATGAACTTCAATTACCGCCACCAATTGGATTACCATTTGCAACAAAGAAAGAAAAATAGTTTTAGATTAATATGAAAGAAATATTTATTCAAGAAAAAGAAAAGAGAATATCTCCATTTGATGTTGATGGAGAAGAAATAGATTATGAAAAACTTATAAAAGAATTTGGAGTAGAACCAATTGAAAATTTAAAAAATAAAAAAGAAATAGAAAATATTGATTTTTATAAAAGAGGAAGAATAATATCCCATAGAGATTTTGATAAATTTTTAGATGCAATTAAATCAGGAAAAAAAGTTAGTATAGTTTCTGGTTTAAATGCATCAGGAAGTATGCATTTTGGGCATAGGGGAGCATTTGATTTATGCTTGGAACTTCAGAAAAAATATAAAATACCCGTATTTATTCCAATAAGCGATGATGAAGCATACGTCTGTAAAAAAATAAAAAATCAAGAAGAAGGATTAAAAAATGCAGAACTAATAGCTAAACAAGTTGCCGCATTGGGTTTTGACCCAAAACTAACTAAAATATTTATACATCAAAAATATACAAAAATATATAATTTGGCTATTAAATTATCAACAAAATATACGCTTTCTACAATAAAAGCTATTTATGGTTTTAAAGACGAAACAAACCCAGGATTAATGTTTTATCCTGTAATTCAAGCAGCAGATATCTTACTTCCTCAAGAACTGTATGGTCCACATCTAACATTAGTTCCAGTTGCAATAGATCAAGATCCTCATATAAGACTTGCAAGAGATATAGCAGAAAAATTTGGATATGTAAAACCAGCAGCATTACATATAAAATTTCTTCATGGATTAAGAGGAGGAAAAATGAGTAAAAGTAGAGAAGGTTCTGCATTATTTTTAAATGAAGATTTATTAAAAGTTAAAAAGCTTTGTATGAACACACTGACAGGCGGGCAAGAAACAATAGAACTTCAAAGAAAATTTGGCGGAAAACCAAATTTATGTATTGTTCATGAATATTTATCATGTTTGTTTGATGATAATTTAGAGATAACTAAAGAAAGAGAAAAACTTTGCTTAGAAGGTAAAATTTTATGTGGTGATGATAAAAAAGTTCTTTGTGAAAAATTTCTAAAGTATCTTAAAGAATTTCAAGAAAAAGTAAAAAATATAAAAATAGAAGAATTCCTACTAAAGGAGTAAAATATATTTATAAATTTATATTCTTAACAAATTTAAGGTGATAAAATGCAAAATATAAAATTTGAAATTTTAAATTCAGAAATAGTTGAAATAAACGAAAGAAATTTTATAGAAATTGCAAAGAAAAAAGCTATTTCTTCAGATATTGAAAGAGAGTTTTTTTCAATTTCTAGAGGATATTTAAATCAAAAAGGAGAAAGAAAATTTAAAAATTCTGTTAGTATTCCACCAGAAGCAATAGAAAAAGTATTATTAGCATTGGATAGAATAAAATCTTAAATTAGATAAACTTAAAAATATCTCTTTCAATAATTCAAGAATATGTGGAAGCTAACTAAAGAAGGAGAAGATTATTTAATTAATGGATTTCCAGAAATAAATTTAATAAAACAAATAAAGGAAGAAGAAAAACTGTTGAATGAAATAAAAATAGATAATCTTGCTATTGCTCTAAATTGGGCAAAAAAGAACGAATGGATTAAAATAGAAAATAAAAAAATAATTCTCACAGAAGCAGGAAAAAAAGCATTAAAAGAAAAATATAAATTAAATGATGCTTTAGAATTAATATCAAAAACAGGAAGATGTCCAGAAGGATATTTAGAAATTCTTTTAAATAGAAATTTAATTTATGAAGTAAAGGAAATAGAAAAACAAAGAAAATTTAAATTTAATTTTATTGAATTCATAAAAAATATTTTTTATAAAAAGCAAGAAAATGAAATAACCCAACTTCTTCCTAAACACATTATTCATGGAAACTGGAAAAAAATGAAATTTAAGGCATATGATGTTAATGCTCCAGCACCAAAAATTTGGCCTGGAAAATATCAAGCATATTTAGATTTTTTAGATGAAATAAAAGAAAGGCTTATTTCAATGGGTTTTGTTGAAGTAGATGGACCTCTCGTAGAATCCACGTTTTGGAATTGTGATGCTTTATTTATGCCTCAAGATCATCCAGCAAGAGGATTACATGATATTTTTGAAATAGAAAACAACATATCAGCTAAACTTCCAGATTCTTCTGTTTTAGAAAAGGTTAAAGAAGAGCATTTGAAAAATTGGGGTGGAACCTGGAATAAAGATGACGCTTCAAAATTAATATTAAGATCTCAAACAACAGCAGTTTCAGCAAGAGTTTTATATGAACATGGAGATAAACCAGGAAAATATTTTTGCATTGGAAGAAATTTTAGACCTGATGTTATTGATGCAAAACATTTAATAGAGTTTCAGCAATGTGAAGGAATTGTAATAGGAGAAAATTTAACATTTAAACATTTACTTGGTTATTTAAAGGATTTTGCTCACGCTATTGGTATGAAAGAAATAAAATTTATGCCTTCATATTTTCCGTTTACTGAACCATCTGTTGAAGGTTATGTAAAACATCCAAAATTAGGGTGGATGGAAGTATTACCAGCAGGAATATTAAGACCAGAAGTTTTAAAGCCACTAGGAATAGAAAAATGTAGAGTATTGGCATGGGGTATAGGAATAACAAGGCTTGCAATGATAAAACTTGAAATAGATGATATAAGACATTTATTTTCAAATGATATAGGATTCCTAAGAGATAAAGAACAAGTAATTATGTGATAAATATGGTATCTCTTGAAATAAATAAAACTACTTTATTAAAATTAATAGGAAAGGAATTAACCGATGAAGAATTAATTGATATTTTATTTAATTTTAAATGTGAAGCAACAATTGTTGGAGATAGTATTAATTGTGAAATAACTCCAGATAGGTTAGATTTATTTTCTGTTGAAGGTATTGCAAGAGCAATTAAGCAGTTTTTAGAAATTGAACCAGGATTACAAAAAATACCTATTATGCCATCCACAGAAACAATTTATGTTAAAAATGTTAAAGCAAGACCACATATAAGAGCAGCAATTATAAGAAATATGATTTTTGATGAAGCATTTATATTAGATTTAATGCAAATTCAAGAAAAATTACATGCAACCATTGGAAGAGATAGAAAAAAAGTTGCTATAGGAATTCACGATATTTCTAAAGTTCAAGGACCTTTTACATATAAAGAAGTTTTTCCAAATGAAATAAGATTTATGCCTCTTGATATGAAAAAAGAAATGAATTTAAAAGAAATATTAGAAGAACATCCTAAGGGAAAAAAATATGCAAATTTACTAAAAGATTTTGATATATATCCAATACTTTTAGATGCAAAAGAAAGAGTATTAAGCTTCCCCCCAATAATAAATGGAGAATTAACAAGAGTTTCTTTAGAAACAAAAGATATTCTTATAGATGTTACTGGAACAGATGAAAAGGCAGTTGAAAACACATTAAATATTATTGTTTCAATGCTTTCTTTTAGAGGAGGAATAGTTGAGGCTGTAAAAATTTCAAGTGATGATTTTACTAAAGAGTTTCCAAGCTTTGAACCAAAATTAATAAAAATTAAAAAAGAACTTCCTGAAATGATTTTAGGAACAAAACTTAATTTAGACGATATTCCAATCTTTTTAGAAAGAATGGGATATGATGCTGCTATTGTTGGAGATTCGATAGAAATTTTTATTCCAGCATATAGAGTTGACGTTTTTTCTGAAATGGATATTATAGAAGATATAGCAATAGCTTATGGATATAATAATATTATACCAGAACTTCCAAAATTAGCAACAAAAGGAGAATTTTCTAAAAAAGAAAAAATTTCTAAAAAAATAAGAACAGTTATGATTGGTTTTGGTGCACAAGAAACACTTAACTTTATTTTAACAAATGAAAATGATTGTTATACAAAAATGCACGTTGTTCCAGAAAATTATATTAAAATTAAAAATCCAGTTTCTTCAGAATTTAATATTTGTAGAACATGGATATTACCTTCTTTAATGAAAATTTTATCATTAAATAAACATAGATCATATCCTCAAAAAATATTTGAGGTTTCAGATTGTATCGTTCCAGATAATACACAAGAAACAAAAGCAAGAAATTCCAGAAAATTAGGTTTTGTTGTATGTCATGAAACAGCAAATTTAACAGAAATGAAATCTTATGTTGAAGCATTTCTTTCTGCGTTTAAAATAAAATATGAAATAATTAAATTTGAACATCCAAGTTTTATACCCACAAGAGTCGGAGCAATTATTTGTAATGGAGAAAATGTAGGATTTTTTGGAGAAATTCATCCTAAAGTTTTAGAAAAATGGGAATTAGATAAACCTGTAATAGCAATGGAAATTGATTTAGATAAAATTTTTTAATTTTTAAATAGTTTTATATCCATAAATTTATTATTAATAAATGATAAATATTTGTGGTGTTTATGGAAAAGCATATTTTTGAAATTCAAGTGGATGATAAAAAATATGAAGTAGTAAATATATTTCTTGAAGGACGCGAATATCTTATAAAAGGTGAAAATAGTTTCTATATTGCATTAAACGAGATGTTAAATTATAATACAAAACCTCTTACTATAGATGAAATAATTAAATTAAGATTAAAAACTTATTCAAGAGACTTTGATTTTAATAAACTTACTATTGATACAGGAATTTTTTATAAAAAGGAAGAAGAAAATATTGTTTTGTTTAAATCAAAAGATGAAGATTCATATAAAAAGATAATAAATAATAAATTCAATGAAATTCAAGAAAAGGAAATTAAAAGAATAATGAATATTAAAATTAATGATTTATTAGATATGATTAATAAACAATTTTCAAAAAAGGAAGCTTTAAATAATAAAATATGGAGAAGTCTAGTTTCAAAAAGGGATTTAAAAAAATATGCTATTTTATTGTTTGATAAGCAAAAAGATAATCGTAAAAAAATGGGTATAGGGCATAGCGAACCTCTTGAAAATGAAAATATAAAAGCAGGCTATCTAACACTATTAAGATCTTTTGATGGAACAGGTGATATATCATTTAACGAATTTTCATTTAAAAAACCATATTCTATAATGATTGGAGAAATTATCTAATAATTTCAAGTAATCTTTCTAAAAACCCTTTTTCATAAGCAGGTTTTGAAAATTCACCAGTTATAATTGATTTAGCAAGCCTTTTAAATTCCTTAGCAGCCTTACTTTTGGGTCTATGAGAAATAATAGATTTTTTCATATAAATTGATTCTGGAATAGCATCATCTTCAGGAATAATAGAAATAATAGGTAATTCTAAAATCTCTTCAATTTCTTCATCTTTAATTTCATAATGCTTACCCCTTTTTCTATTAACAACAACTCCAAGAATCTTTTTTCCATATGCTTCAGCAATTTTTATAGCCCTAAGGGCATCTGTAATAGAAGTTAATTCTGGATTTACAACAACAATAATTTCATCTGCAATTTCAATAGCAGTTCTGGCTTCCCTTCCTAAACCAGCAGCACCATCAACAATAATTATTTCAGCTTTTCCTAAAAGATTAAGCATAGCAGAATTAAGTTTTTCTAAATTAAGATTTTTTAATTCATGTACAGAAAGAGAAGCAGGAATAACTCTAAAGCCATCTGGATGTTTATATATAACATCAGAAATTTTTGCTTTCTTTTTTAAGAAATCATTTAAAGTTAATGGATAAAAAGGCATACCTAAATGAAGATTTATATTTGGTGTTGTTACATTTCCATCTAACAAAATAACATCTTTTTCAAGTTCAGCTAAAGCAGCGGTTAAAGATACTGCTGTTGTAGTTTTTCCAACGCCACCCTTTCCTGAGATAATACTTATTATTCGAGTCATTAATATATAAATAGAAAATTAAGAATAAAAAGATTTTTATTGGCGCCCCTGACGGGATTTTCTCTGAAACTTCTTTACAACTTCTTTAAAAAAGAAGTTGCATCAAGAAAATTTATCTTTCTTGCTGAAGCTTCTTTCTTAAAGAAAGAAGCTTCTTTGAACCCGTGACCTCTTGCTTTCTTCTTTAGAGCGCTTCTCATAGCACAGCTCAAACCTTCTATATTAAAATAGAAGGCAAGCGCTCTGTCCAAACTGAGCTACAGGGGCATTTATATAATTATTGATAGATAAACTTTTATAAAATAAACACATAATTAATTTTTGTGTGATTTTTATGAATTGGTATGAAAAGGGAGTTTTTGAAGCAGAACCATCTAATAATAAAAAATTTTATATGTTATTTGCATATCCAACGACATCTGGCATATTACATATTGGTCATGCAAGATCATATACTATTCCAGATGTAATAGCAAGATATAAAAGATTAAGAGGTTTTAATGTTTTATTCCCTCTAGGTTTTCATGCTACAGGAATAGATTGTATAAAAATTTTTGATAAAATAAAAGAAAATTTAGAAAATGCTAAAATATATGGTATTCCAATAGAAGATGCAAAAAAAATATTTTCACCAGAAGAATTAGAAAAATATTTTGAAAAAAGAATGGAAGAATCCATGAAAAAATTAGGAATTTCTTTAGACTTTAGAGAAAAAGTATCAACAATAGACCCACAATATAAAAAATTTATTCAATGGCAATTTAAAAAACTAAAAGAAAAAGGTTATTTAATTCAAAGAGACTATCGTCTTGCTTGGTGTCCAAAATGTAATAATCCTGTGAGTTTAGATCCAGCGGAAGCAGATATTTCAGAATGGAAAGGAGCCCAAATAAAAGAATATTTTATAATAAAATTTAAAATTGAAAATGAAGATGTCTATCTTCCTGCTGCAACAATGCGTCCAGAAACTATTTTTGGAGTAACTAATATTTGGATAAATCCAAATGGAAAATATGTTAAAGCAAAAGTTGATAATGAAATATGGGTAGTTTCAAATGATGCAATTAAAAAACTTGAAAATTTAGATAAAAAAATAGAAATAATTAAAGAAATTTCTAAAAACGATATTTTAGGAAAAAATGTAATAAATTCAATAACAAAAAATAAGGTCCCAATTTTAGAAGGAGAATTTGTTGATATTTCAGAGGCCACAGGAGTTGTAATGTCAGTTCCAGCACACGATCCGTTTGATTATATTTATCTTAAGAAAAAAGCACCAAATATAAAAACAATTCAAGTAATAGAAGTTTTAGGTTTTGGAAAAGAACCAGCAGGAGAAATTTTAAGAAAAATGAATATTAAAGATGAAAAAGATCCAAAAATTGAAGAAGCTGTAAAAGAATTATATAAATTAGAATTTCAAGGAAAAATGTTAAATTCTATAGAAAAATTTGGAGGTATGTTAGTTTCAGAAGCAAAAGAAAAAATAGTAAAATATATAGATTCTATTGGAGCAGGAGATAGAATTTATGAATTTTCTGTAAAACCAATACACTGTAGATGCGGGACAGAAATAATTATTAAAAAAGTATCTAATCAATGGTTTATAGATTATGGAAATAAACAATGGAAAGAAATAACTAAAAAAGCAATAGAAAAAATGAATTTTTATCCTGAAGAATATAAAAAAGAATTACCAGGAATTATTGATTGGTTAGAAGCAAGGCCATGTGTTAGAAAAAGAGGTTTTGGAACAGATTTTCCTTTTGAAAAAGATTGGAAAATAGAAGCTTTAAGCGATAGTACAATATACATGGCATTCTTCATTATAAGTAAATATATAAATAATGGAGAAATAAAAATAGATGATTTAACAGATGAATTTTTTGATTATGTTTTTCTTAATAAAAAAATTAAAATAAAAAATAAAATTTATGAGAAAATAAAAAAAGAATTTGAATATTGGTATCCACTTGATTTAAATGCTGGTGGTAAGGAACATAAGGCAGTTCATTTTCCATTTTTTATTTTTCATCATACTGCAATATTTCCAGAAAAATATTGGCCAAAAGGAATATTTTTAAATTGGCATTTAATTGTAGAAGGTAAAAAAATGTCAAAACATTTAGGGAATGTTATATACATAGATGATGCAATTAAAGATTTTGGAGCAGATGCAGTTCGTTTATACGTAATAAATGGTTGTAATCAATGGCAAGATTTTGATTGGTCAAATAAAATAGCTGAAAATTATAAAAAAATAATTTCTGAATTTAAAGAAATTTTCTTAGAATTAATAAAATCAGAATCAAAAGAAATAAAGAGAATTGATAAATGGTTTGCATCAAGGTTTAATCATAATTTAGAATTAGCAACAGCACTTTTAGAAAAAAATGAAATTAAAAAAGCATCAGATATTTTATTTTTTAATGTTTTATCTGATATAAAATGGTATAAGAATAGAACTAAAAATTATAATATAAAAAATATACTTCTCAATTGGTTGAAATCTATTTCAATTTTTATACCATTTACAGCAGAAGAGTTATGGAATGCTACAGGTAATACTGGTTTTATTTCAAATGAATCATGGCCAAAAATAGATTCAAATGCAATAAACTTAAAAATAGAAGCAGAAGAAGAAGTAGTAAAAAAAATTATTGAAGATATAAATGAAATTAAAAAAATAACAAATATAGAAAAACCACAAAAAATTTCAATTATAGTTTCTGAAAAATGGAAATATGAAGTGTATAATTATGTTGTACAAGGAAAAGACATAAAAGATATTATGAGTGATGAAAAATACAAAAAAATAGGAAAAAGAGTTATAGATTATATATTAAAATTAAAGAAAAAATTCATCAAAGATGAATTATTTTTATCAGAAACATCTGAATTTTCTGCAATATGTGATGCAAAAGAATTTCTTGAAAATATTTTTAAATGTGATATTGAAATATACAGAGCAAATAAAATTCCAAACGATGCAGCAGAAGAAATTAAGAAAAAAGCATTGTCTGCTGAACCAGGAAAACCAGGAATAATTTTATATTAAATTTCTTGTGAGTTTTTCCAAAATTCTTCAAACTTTTCATAAAAATTTACAGGATAGTTAAAAAAATAAACTCCAGATTTTGTTACAGGATCATATGTTATTCCATGCATTTTATCTGAAATTATAACATATGGCCAAACTTTTCCAAGTCTTAATTCTATACCAATTTTTCTTAAAGATTCACTTTGATCTGGATGTATTTGTTCTAAAATTGCTCTTATATGTACATTTCTATTTACTGCTCTTCCTAATGCATCTAAAATATTAATATTATCAAAAAATTTATCAAAAGTTATAATTATATCTTTTTTTGCTATATCAATAATTAATGCAGCTTTATCTATAAAACCATTTTCATATTTTTCATAAACCTTTTGATCATTCCAAATTTTTTCTTGCGGAACAAACCAATTCCACAATTTTTCACATACTGCACAATTTTTCTTTTTTTCAATATACTCTGCAGTTATTTTACTTAAAATTCTTGGAATTGGATTGCAAGATTGAGTTATCCAAAATTTTTTATTACTCCCTATATTACCTTTACTACTTTCTATTATTCCTTTTTCTTGTAATGAATAAAGATATTTATATGTATTTGTAACAGACATTCCACAAAGTTTTGCAATTTCATTAGCATCAAAAATTTTCTTTTTCTCTTTATAAAATTTTTCTAACATTATTGAAAGAATCTTAATTTCAAGCTTGTTAAAAAACCTTATTTTTTCAAGATAATTAATAAGCTCTTCAATTTTTGGCATAATAAAATTTTATATAAATAACTTTTTATAATTATATGTTTATTTATAATTTAAAAAAATAAAATAAAAAATTATAAAAGGTGATATAATGCAAAAGGGAGATTTCATAGAAATTTCATATACAGGAAAAATAAAAGAAAACGGATCTATTTTTGATAAAGGAGATGTAATAATAGCTTTGGGTAGAAATATGATTCTTCCTCCTTTAGAAAAATATCTTTTAGAAATGAATGTAGGTGAAAGAAAAAATGTAAATGTTTCTCCTGAAGAAGCCTTTGGAAAAAGAAACGAAAATCTTATAAAAACTATACCCTTATCAGAATTTAAAAAACATAATACAAATCCATATCCAGGTATGATAATTTCTGCAGATAATATGCAAGGAAGAGTTCTTTCTATAAATGGTGGAAGAGTTACTGTAGATTTTAATCATCCTCTTGCAGGAAAATATTTGAATTATGATATAGAAATAAAAAGAAAAATAGAAGATAAAGAAGAAAAAATAAGAGCTATTTTAGAATATTTTTCTAAATCAAAATTAGGAAAAATTGAAATAAAAGAAATAGATAAGAAAATTGAAATTATTGTTCCGCCTATTTTAAATCCGTTAGTTAAGAAACTTGTTTCTAATGAAATATTTGAAATATTTGATTTTGATGAAGTAAAATTTTCTGAAGTTTTTGAACGTAAAAAATAAATTATATTTTAATTTATAATTTTTTAATTATCTTTAAATATCTTTCTAACTTTTTAAATAAATAATTTTATTATAAAAGGAGGTTATTTTTATGGCAGTAAAAGCTATAGATGCGAAGAAACAAGGTTCTGCAGATAATTCTGTTGATGAAGAATTAAGAAGACTTTTAGAAGCAAAAAAAGCAGTTATAAAAGTTGTTGGTATTGGTGGTGCAGGAAATAATACTGTGTCAAGAATGATGCAAGTAGGAATAGTTGGAACAGAAATAATTGCAATAAATACTGATGCACAAGATTTACTTTATACTGATGCAGATACAAAAATTTTAATAGGAAAGGAATTAACAAGAGGACTTGGAGCAGGAGCAGATCCCCATATTGGAATGGAAGCAGCAAAGGAATCAAAGGATGAAATTAAAGATGCACTTCGTGGAGCAGATATGGTTTTTATAACATGCGGACTTGGTGGAGGAACAGGAACTGGAGGGGCACCAATAGTTGCTGATGTTGCTAAAAAATTAGGAGCTCTTACAGTAGCTGTTGTAACTCTTCCATTTACAATGGAAGGAAATCAAAGATATGATAATGCTAGATACGGATTAGAACAATTAGAGGGAGTTGTAGATACATTAATAGTAATTCCAAATGATAAATTGTTAGAAATTGTACCTGATGTAAGTATAATGACAGCATTTAAAGTAGCAGATGAAATTTTAGTAAATTCTGTTAAAGGAATAGCCGAATTGGTAACAAAACCAGGTCTTGTTAACTTAGATTTTGCAGATATAAGAGCAATTATGGGAAGTGGTGGAATAGCAATGATTGGAATGGGCGAAAGTGACACAGAAAACAGAGCAATAGAAGCAGTAGAAAAAGCTATTAACAACCCATTACTTGATGTTGATATTGAAGGAGCAACAGGTGCTTTAATAAATGTAAGTGGTGGTCCAGATATAACTATGAGAGAATGTCAAGAGATTGTTGAGGCAATAAGAACAAAACTTTCACCAGATGCTAAAATTATTTGGGGTGCACAAATAAATAAAGAAATGGGAGATACAATAAGAGCAATGATGATAGTAACTGGTGTAAAAAGTAATCAAATTTTTGGACAAACAAAGACTACAACAAAAGAAAGAACAAAGGAAATTGAAAAAGTTCTTGGAATAGAATTTGTATAAAAGCTGTGTTAAAACACGGCTTTTTAAATATTTATTTTAATATTTAAATATTCTTCTATTTTATTAATTTCAAGGTGAAAATATGGAGAATATACAAAAAATACAAAATCAAGAAAAAAGAAAATTTTTACAGGAAATAAAAATAGTTAAAAAAATTAAAGAAAAAATTGAAATGTATAAAAGAACAATAGAAATAGCAAAAAAACCAGATAAAGAAGAATTTATTTATTCAGCAAAAGTAACTGTTATTGGAATAGGAATAATAGGAATAATAGGTTTTATATTATTTGTATTATATAATTTATTTATGTGATAAATATGGCAATATATACTGTAAGAACAACTGCTGGAAGAGAAAATATTGTAATAAATGCAATATTAAATAGAATTAAAACTTCAGGATTAGATATCAAAGCAATGTTTCATCCATCTGAAATTAAGGGTTACATTTTTATAGAAGGAACTTATGATGTAATAGAAAAAGCAATAACAGGTGTACCACATATTCGAGGATTAATAAAAAAAGAAATACCAATTTCTGAGATTAAAAAATTTATGGAAATAAAGAAAACAGAAATAAAATTAAATCGTGGAGATATTATAGAAGTTATAAGTGGACCATTTAAGGGAGAAAAAGGAAAAGTAACAAGATTTGATGAAGCTAAAAGAGAAGTAACAATAGAACTTCTTGAAGCTGTTGTGCCAATTCCAATTACTGTATCTACAGATGTCGTTAAAATTATAGAACATGCTGAAAAGAAAGCAGGTGAATAATATGGGAAAGCAAAGTCTAAAATTACTTGTTGAAGGTGGAAAAGCAACACCAGCACCACCATTAGGTCCAGCATTATCTCAAGCAAAATTAAACGTTGGACAGGTTATAGCTAAAATAAATGAGAAAACAAAATCATTTGCAGGAATGCAAGTTCCAGTAGAAGTTATATATGACCCTTCAGATAAAACCTTTGATATAAAGGTAGGTACACCACCTGTTAGTGCTTTAATTAAAAAAGAATTAAAAAAAGAAAAGCTTGCAAAAACACCATGGAAAGAGCCACCTGTAGCTGATTTAACTATTAAACAAGCATTAGAAATAGCAAAAGCAAAGCGCGATAAGCTAAATACTGATAATGTTAAGAAAGCAGTAAAACAAATCATAGCATCATGTGTAAGTCTTGGAGTTACAGTTGAAGGAAAAAATCCCAAAGATGTTTTAAAGGAAATAGATGAAGGAAAATATGATAAAGAATTAAATTGGTAGTTAACTAAAGAAATCTTTAAATATTTTTATAATTATCCTATTTATAACTGCCTTGAGCAGTAGCATTGTGCGAAGGAGTTATTTATGGAAATTAAAAATTTAGAAAAGAGTTTAGAAGAACTTAAAAAAACATCAATTAAAAGAAATTTTGTTCAATCTATTGATTTAATAATTTCTTTAAAAAATTTAGATTTAAAAAAACCAGAAAACAGAATAAAAGCTGAAATATCTATTCCAGTACAATTTAAACCAAATAAAATAGGAATTTTTGCTGATACATTAATACCAAAAGTTAAAGAGCTTGGAGATTCTGTGATCTTAATAAGAAAAGAAGAAATAGAAAGTTATGGAAAAAATAAAAAACTTGCAAAAAAACTTGCAAAGCAGTGTAATTCATTTATCGCTGAGCCAAATCTTATGGCAAGTATAGGAAAAAATTTAGGTCCTATTTTAGCACCAAGAAATAAAATGCCAAAACCTATCCCCCCAAATATAACTGATTTAAAACCAATTGTAGAAAGAGAGAAATCACTCATTAAAATTTTTGTAAAAGATTCTCCTGTAATTCAATGTTCAGTTGGAAAAGAAAACATGAAAAATGAAGATATAATTCAAAATATAAAAGCAATAATAGATAATATAGAAGCAATTCTTCCAAACGGAAAAGAAAATATAAAAAATATTTATTTAAAATTAACAATGGGTGGAAAACCAATAAAGTTGATATAAATGTTAAAAGAAAATTATAAACCAAAAGTAACAGAAGAAAAGAAAAAAATAGTATCTGAATTAGTCGATTTGATAAATAAAAATAAAGTTTTAGGAATTGTTGATCTATATAAACTTCCATCTGCTCAATATCAAAAAATAAAAAATAGTTTAAAGGGAAAAGCTTCTATTAAAGTAGTAAAAAAATCATTATTAGAACGAGCATTAGAAAACTCAAATAAAAAAGAATTAATAAAATATATTCCGCTTCACCCAGCATTATTAATTTCAAATGAAAATCCATTCAAATTATATTTATTTATAGAAAAAAATAAATCATCCGCACCAGCAAGAACTGGAGATATTGCAACAAATGATATTATAGTTCCAGCAGGTCCAACAGATATTCCACCAGGACCAGCTATTTCAACATTACAAAAAGTAAAAATACCTACAAAAGTAGAAGCAGGAAAAATATCTATAATTAAAGATACTATTGTTTGTAAAGCAGGAGAAAAAATATCACAAGACCTTGTTTCAGCTTTAAACTTATTAAAACTTGAACCAATGCAAATAGGATTGAATGTAAAAGCAATCTATGAAGACGGGATACTTTATACAAAAGAAATACTTTCAGTTGACGAGCAAAAAATAATATCAGATTTTAGTAGTGCAGTATTATCAGCAATTAACTTTTCAGTAAATATATCATGGCCCGAAAAACAAACAATAAATATTTTACTTACAAAAGCTTATTTAAACGCAAAGAATTTAGGAATAGAAGCTTGTATATTAGAAAAAAATATTATTGAAAGCATTTTACAAAAAGCAAATGCAAATGCTTTTGTTATATCAAAAAAATTAAGTTTATGAAATAAAAGAAGGTGATAAAATGGAGCTTATATATGCAGCACTTTTGCTTCATAGTGCAAAAAAAACTATAAATGAAGAAAGTATATCAAAAATACTTTCAGCAGCTGGTATAGAAACAGATGCAGCAAAAATAAAAGCATTAGTAGCAGCATTAGAAGGAGTAAATATTGATGAAATTATTTCAAAAGCTGCAATGCCAGTAGTTCCAGCAGCACCAGTTGCAGCAACACAATCTGAAAAGAAAGAAGAAGTAAAAGAAGAATCAAAAGAAAAGAAAGCAGAAGAAGCTGCAGCAGGTTTAAGCGCACTCTTTGGATGAAAGCATATTTTATAAAATTTTATTTATTTTTATTAGTAGAAAGAACATTCATCTATATCTTCAAAATAAAGACTACAAATCAATTCAAATAATTCATTTTCATTAATTTTTCCTTGAATAAACTTTTCTGTTTTACCTCTTAATAAAATATATGGTAACCCTAAAGATTCATTAAAATCATTTCTATCAGTTATCATTTTTGTTTCATTTAAATACTTATTTATTTCTATTTTTTCTATTATCATTTTTCTCCCAACATTTTCAAAAACATTTTCTATTTTTTTAAAATCTTCTAAACAACAATTTTCAGAATAATAAAATCTTAAAATAACAAAATTACTTCTAAGATATGTTGCTTCTTCTGATTCGGATAATGGTTTATCATAAATTAATTGTAAGCTTTTTTCTTTTGGAAAAATAAAAGAAATAGCATACGCTATTGTACTCCCAATAAATGCTAATAATATGAAAACAGCAAAAATTTTATTTCTTGTTTCCTTTCGCATTTCTTTCACCTTGTAATTTTAAATATTGAGAAGCAGAGATTGCAGCAATTGCTCCATCTGCAGCTGCTGTAACTATTTGCTTTAGCGGTGATGATCTAACATCTCCAGCAGCATAAATTCCAGGAATATTTGTTTCACATTTTTCATTTACTTTTATATATCCTCTTTCATCTAATTCTAATTTTATTTTTTTAGCCAATGAATTTAAAGGAATTTCGCCAATAGCTATAAATACAGCAGAAGTTTTAATTTCCTTTCCATCATCTAAAATTACTTTTTCTACAAATTTATTTCCTTTTATTTCTTTAATTGACTTATTAAAAATAAATTTTACATTATTTTTTTCTGCTGATTCTAAAAGATTTGAAAAAGTTTTCATTTCAGATTTATCCTTATAATATATTAAAGTCGTTTTACATCCTATATTAGATAAATATAATGCATATGTTAATGCAGTATTCCCACCACCAAATACAATTACATCTTTTCCTTTAAAAAATGCACCATCACATGTTGCACAATAACTCACACCTTTTCCTAAAAATTCTTCTTCGCCAGGAATATTAGCTTTTCTATGTTTTGTGCCTGTTGCAATTATTATTGTTTTTCCTTTATATTTTTTTCCAGAAGAAGTTATAACATCAAAATTATTTTTATTTATTGAAATATCTATAACTGTTTCTTGAGTTATTTTTCCACCTAAACTTTCTAAATGTTTTTTCATTTTTTCTAATAATTCTTGTCCTGAAATTAAAGGAAAACCAGGAAAATTATTTATATTATGAGCTAACGTTAGAAGAGAGGGTTGTTCAATACTTTCAAAAATAATTGTTTTTAAACTAGCATTAATAGCATAAATTCCTGCAGTTATTCCTGCAGGTCCACTACCAATTATTATTAAATCATAAATCATAATTACACCATTATTTTTTTAGCTTCTTGTATTAACTCAATAATTTTTCTTTTATTAATACCAGTTTTAGATTCTATTTCTTCGGGTTTAAATTTAAATAAATCTTTTAATAACATAAATCTTGCGTTTGAAAACGCATTTAAAGTTTCTTTATCTAAATTTCTTAACAAGGTTATTGGATATAAGTTTCTTTTTTCTATCATAACTTCAAGCCCATATCCAGCAGGAAATCTCCAACCAAGAAGTTTCATTGACTTACAATTTGCATATTGAATAGCATCTAAAGAAAATTTAGTATTACATACAAGCCATGGTTTATCAAATTTCTCACATTTTCCAGCCTTCCAACCGTCTATTAAATCAAGAAACCTTGCGTATGTATATAACACTTCCTTTAAACCTGTATATATTCCTGAAATATTATGATATTTTAACTCAATCATATATCTTATAGGAGAAGGCCTTTCAAAAATTCTTGATTTAGGAAATTCTTCAGCTATTATATCTATTTCATGATTTACACATCCACCAGAAACAATTTGTCTTAGTCTTGTTTTATAATTATATTCATTAAGAATTTCAGCAAAATAATTTTCAAAAGTATAACCAGCAGGTCCTAATGCCATAATAGCATATTTTAAGTTATATTTTGCTGCGGCTTCAGGCTTTTTTTCTTCTAATATTTTTGTTGCTATTTCAAGTATTTCCCTTGTGCTTATTCCATCATAAAGTCTTGATTTAATTTCACGAAGTACTAAATTTGCAAGTTCTTTTGATGCTCCAGAACGTATTATAGTTTTATATATTTTATTTTCGTTAAATAATTCCCTATCTCCAGAAGCTTTTGTTACATAAATTTCTTTTTTCATAAAAAATTTATTGATTATCTATTTAATAAAGTTTTAGCTTTGAAATATTTCAATCTATATTTTTGAGTATACAAATTTATTTAAATATAAAAAAAAATTAATATTTAATTTTACAATATTTCAAAACTCATTTTATTAGTATCAGAGACTATCAGTGCCGAGAAAAAATAATAACAGGTGATTGTTTATGAAAAAAGAAATATTAAATCAAAATTTAGTTGAAAATTTTTATTATGAAGATAAAAATAAAATTAATTTCTGGATTGCAAGAATGGAAAAATATAGCAAAGATGCTGTTATTCAATCATGTTTAAATTCTGGAGCAACAGAAGAAGTTGCAAAAAAAGTTGCTGAACAAGTAGATAAATTTGTTGATAGTAGAATGAAAATGTCTGAAGTTCGCCCACTTATTTTTACATTTTTAGAGAAATATGATCCAATTTCTGCAAAAAAATTTAAAGGCCATGAATTATATGTTAGGACATCAAAATTTACATATGAAAAATTTGATAGAGAAAAAATTAAGCAATCTTTATTAAGAGAAACAGAAATATCTGAAGACGCAGCAGAAATTATAACTAATGAAGTTGAAAATTTTATAAGAAATGCAAAATATGAAATAGTTTCATCATCTCTTATTAGAGAATTAGTTAACTCTAGACTTCTCGTTCATGGGCTTGAAAAAATTAGAGCAGAATATACAAGAATAGGAATGCCTGTTTGGGATGTAACAACTCTTATTAATCAAGGTTCAAATGAAAACGCTAACCTTCAATATAACCCAGAAACAATTCATAAACTTATTGCTGATAGCATACTAAAAGAATATACTCTTATAAAATTACTTCCAAAACACATAGCAGATTCTCATTTAAGAGGAGAAATTCATATTCATGATTTAGATTATTTTGCATTAAGACCGTTTTGCTTTAGTCATGATATGAGATTTTTCTTAAAAAGAGGTTATATTTCAGATGGTCAGGGAATTCATACAGCAACAGCAGGACCAGCAAAACATCCAGAAGTAGCAGTTTTACATGCAGCTAAATTTCTTGCAAGTTCTCAAACTAATTGTGCAGGAGGACAAGGTTATAATTGGTTTAACGTTTTATTATCACCATACCTACAAGGTCTTTCTTATGAAAGAATAAAACAATTAGCACAAATGTTTTTATTTGAAATGTCTCAGATGTATGTTGCAAGAGGCGGGCAAACAGTATTTTCAAGTATAGATATAGAACCAGAAGTTCCTAGTGTTTTAAAAAATGTTCCAGCAGTCCTTCCTGGAGGAATAGTTAAAGAAAATGTTACTTATGAAAATTTTCAAGATGAAACAAATAAATTCTTTAAAGCAATAATTGAAGTTTATACTCAGGGAGATGCAAAGAAAAAACCATTTAACTTCCCAAAATGTGAAGTAAAGGTTTCTAAAGATATTATAGAAAAATATAAAGAAGAAATGTTTGCTGTTGCAGAATTAGCAGCAAAGTTCGGAACTCCATATTTTTTTGTACAACAAGATTATATGCCAGAGTATAGTTGTTATCAATGTTGTAGCTATTTAATGGATTTAAGCAACCAGAATTCTGAATCAGATTTATATAATGGTACAGTTCGTGGCGGAGCACTACAAGTTGCAACTTTAAATCTTCCAAGAATTGCTTATGAGTCAAGAGGAGATGATACTAAATTATTTGAATTAATTAGAGAAAGATTAGAAATTATAAGAGAACTAATGTTTATAAAATATCATATTATTAAAAAAAGATTAAAACAAGGAATTTTACCATTTCTTTCTCAACCAGTTAATGAAAAGGGAGATACATATTTAAATCCAGATAAAATGAGTTTTGAAATAGGAATGATAGGTTTAAATGAAATGCTTAAAGCACATCTTGGATATGAACTTCATGAGAGTAAAGATGCATGGACATTTGGACTTAGAGTTATAAAAGAAATGTGTGATATTGCAAAGGAGTTTAATAAAACAAATGAAATAGGAGGACATTTTGCTATATCAAGAACTCCTGCAGAAAGTTGTTCGCACAGATTAGCTAAAATAGATTTTAAAGAATTTAATGGAAGAGCAATAGTACAAGGTGATAAAAATTCCGGGGCAATCTATTATACAAATAGTACTCATATAAGACCATCTGCTGAAATATCTATTTGGGATAGGATAAAAATTGAATCATCATTTCATCCACTTTTAGTTGGGGGTGCTATGCTTCATATTTGGTTAGGTGAGGCATTTCCAAATCCACAAGCAATTTTTGAATTAAATAAAAAAATTATAAATAATACCCTTACTGCATATTATGCATATACAAAAGATTTAACTGTTTGTAGAAAATGTAATTTTGTATATGGACAGGCAACAAAATCTTGTATAAATTGCGGTTCTCAAGAAGTTGATATTTATTCAAGAATAACAGGTTATTATCAAAATCTAGGAAGTTGGAATGAAGGAAAAAAAGCAGAGTTTTTTGAAAGAAAAAGATATGTAATAAAGGAGGTATAAATATGTCAGATTTAGAATTTTATAAAAACGGTTTTGAAAATAGAAAAAGAACTTGTATATACTGTGGTGAAAAATTTTGTACAGGAACACGTATAACTGGAACATTAGATGGTTCAGATCCAGAATATCCTTTTGTTGAAAGAAAAAGTTGTGGATGGTGCAAAGAACTTGAAGATTGAAGTTTATTATACGAAAAACTGTCCAAAATGTCCTGCAGCAAAACAAATTTGTAAAGAATTAGCAAAAGAATTTAATTTAGAGTATTCAGAAATAGATATAGAAGAAAATTTAATAGATGCTCTTCAAAAAGGAATAGCATCAGCACCAACAGTTTTAATTGATGGAAAAATTGTATCAAGATCTTCAGTACCAGAAAAAGAAAAATTAATAAAGATTATCAAGGGAACTTCAAATGGATGAAATAATTAAACTAGGGGGTATTTTAGATTTTACAACAGTTGATTGGCCAGGAAAAATAGCATCTATTGTTTTTCTTTATGGTTGTAATTTTAAATGTCCATATTGTTTTAATTCTGATTTAGTTATTGGAAATAATTTTAAGGAAATTGAAATTTCAAAAATAGTTGCTTTATTAAAATCAAATAAAGATTTTGTAGATTCTGTTGTTATTTGTGGAGGTGAGCCAACAATTCATGGAGAAAAGTTAGTTAAGTTATGCTCTTTATTAAAAGAATCAGGATTTAAAATAAAATTAGATACAAACGGAAGTAATCCAGAATTAGTTGAAAAATTAATTAAAAACAAACTTATAGATTTTGTCGCATTAGATATAAAATCAGACTTTCAAGAAAAAAATTATGAAAGGGCTTCTGGTGGATTTACTGACATGCAAAAAATTAAAAATACACTTAATATTCTTATTAATTCAAATATAGAATATGAATGTAGAATACCAGTAATACCAAATTTAAATCAACATTTGATTAAAAACATAGCAAAGGAAATAACTCAAGCAAAAACTGTAGTTTTAGAACAATATATTTCTTCTGATAAAACAATAGATAAAAATTTTAAAATTATAAATTCACCAAGTAGAGAAGAGTTAATAAATTTAGCAAAATTCTTTAAGAATGAAATTGTAAAAATAAGAACTAAAGAAATGGGAGAAGAAATTTTAACAAGTTAAATGAAAGATAGCACCAACTTTTTTACCTCTAATTTTATTAAATTCTTGAACCGCTTGAGGTGTTGGCTTAATTATTAATTCAATACCAGAAACTTGAGCAGCAACATGCACAGATGGATCTATTTTAACAGCACCAGCAGTTCCATTTCCTATTATAATAATTTCAACATTTTCCATTAAAAAATCATCAACATCAAATTTTGTTATTTCATGAGATTTTTCTTTTTCAACAATTTTCCCATCTGGATAAATTTTTATATCTGTAGTAAATTTTTTACCTCCTATAATTATTGTACCAAAATAAAAACTATCTATTTTCATAATTTTTAATGTGTGTTATTAATATTTAAAATTTTAGTAAATCAAGGATCTATCATCTGTAACTATTATTATTTCCACATAAAATTCAAAGGAAATTCCAAAAATTTAAATATTTTTAAGTACATTTTATAATTATGAAAAAATTTAATTTATTTAGTATCTTGTTCATTCTTCTTTTTTCTTTAAATACCTTTGCTGCATGTTTTTCACCAAGTAATGGAACATTAACTTATGAAAATGAATCATTTTCTTTTGTTTCGAGAAATGTATCAATAAAAAATTCAATAATTCGATTTAGGTAATAAAAATGGGAATTTTTGATTTTCTTTTCAAAAAGAAAAAAATTGACCCAGAATCAATAAATTATTTTAAATACTTCATTTATGATGATTATTTAATTTTTGACTTATCATTTCTTAATGAAAGAATTTTAAAATGCTATACAGATTTAATTAAAAAATATACAAAATTAAGTATTTCAAAGGAAAAAATTAAAAATCTAATTTTAGAACATTCTCGCGCAATTTTTCTCGAAAAAGGAAAAATATCTTTTATTAAATTTAATTTTAGTTACCTTTCTTTTCTTCAATATTTTATAATTCCATTACCAAATGATATAAAATCATTATTTGAATTTATTCAAAATTATAAACTCATTCCAATAAATGTTAATTTTACAGGTGTTAATTTCATAGATTTTTTTCGTAGACGTTCATTTGAAGAAGGACCAGAAGAGGGTCCTAATAAATTTTTGTTCGTTCCTTTATCTAAAATGAATAAAATATGTACTGGAGGTTTAGATATTGCTAACAATGTTAATAAAATTTTTGATTGTTATTCTGAACTTATAATAAATTCAATAAATCTTAAAGACAAGAAACAAAAGAATAATATAAGAAATTTAATAAGTCTTGTTTGTGGAATCTCAACAGACTTTTACTCTAGTTCAGGAGAACTACTAGCAAAATGCTATTATGATGGTCATGAGAAAGGTCTTGTTTTATATACAAAGTTAAATAAAGAAAAAATCAATGAAATTTTAAGGAAATATAACTTTTCTTTAACAACAAATAAAATATATTTTAGATGAAGCTTCTATAGATAGATTGCACTTTCAATTGTTACTTTAAAAAATAAGCATTAATTATAAAAATGGTAGCCCCGGTAGGATTCGAACCTACGTCTCAAGGTTTCTTCCAATTGACCAGAGCCTTGCATGCTTGACCGCTACACCACGGGGCTATGCTAATTTATTTTTCTTTAAGCTTTTAAATTTTTTAAAGCATTAATTTTAAATTTTACTAATTTATAATTCTTTTAATTAAAATTAAAGGGTGATTTTATGATAGAAGAAAAACAATTTATACTTATATTAAATGGAGAAGAATTTATAAGTCCAGATAAATATGTTGTAGACTTTTATGGGAATAGATATATGATTTTTGAAAGTAAATCTAGAGCATTTAAAATAAAAGTTTATAGAGATGATCTAGAGATAGATATGGTTACAGGAAAATGCAAACTTAAACCAGGAAAAAGGGTTATTCCTTTAAATTAGAATTTTCTAAAGATTTTAAATATCTTTCTCCATTTTGTGTTATAGCATACGATACTTCTCCCAATGGATGAACGATAGTTATATATCCTTTTTCAGCAAGAGATTTTACAGCACCAATTGTACCGTTAACAGTTCCAATTTTTGAAAGAAGTTCACTTTTAGTTATAAATGAAAATTCTTTTAATATTTTTAATATTTTTATTTCTGTTTCACTTAATGTCAAATGAATCACCGATTATGCTAAAATTTCAGATTTAACTTTTATCATTTTTTCTTTACCAAGCATAATTTCTACTATTTTTAATGCAAATTGTATTGCTGTTCCCGGACCTCTTGATGTTATAAAGTTTTCATCTACAACCACAGGATCATCTCTCGGTCTATCAAAATTTTTTTCAAAACCAGGATATGCAGTTGCTTTTTTATCTTTTAATAATCCTAATTTTGCAAGTATTAATGGAGCTCCACAAATTGCAGCAACAATTTTTCCAGATTTTCCATATTTTTCAACTATTTTTAATACAGAAGGTGTTTTCATAAGATTTTCATAGCCAGGATATCCTCCAGGCAAAATTATAGCATCAAAATTATCTATGTCAGATTCTATATCTACTAAACGCTTATCAACTTGAACTTTTAATCCATGAGCACCAGTTATAAAATTTCCAGTTGTGCCAACAACTAGCAAATTTATACCAGCTCTTCTAAGTATATCAATTACAGAAATAGCTTCTATTTCCTCAAACCCATCTGCTAAAGTTATAATAGCTTTTGGCATATCTATCTCCTCCATTTTTATTATAAATTTTAAGTATTTAATAATTTTAAAGTTTATTTTTATATTATTAAGTGATATTTTTAAACTTCATAATTTTTAATATTTATTTATGTTAAATGGAACTTTTGAAAAAAATAAAGTTATTGTTGAAGGAGAAGGAATAAAAAATTTATTTAATAATGGTTGGTATGGAAATATTGAAAATAATAAACTTATTTTAGACTTATTTGAAGCAGCATTTCTTTTAGAACGTGGAAAAATAGAAATTTTTAAGGATAATGAAAAAATTAAAATAGATGAATTTTTTGGCATATGTTGTAATCTCGATAAAAGTTTTATGTATAAATATTCAGTATATTCTGATTTAAGAAATAGAGGTTTAATAGTAAGAGCTGGATATATTGGTACAGATTTTAAAGTTTATGAAAGAGGAGCAAAGCCAAATAAAAATGAAAAAATTAAATGGATTGTTTTTGTTTCATCAGAAGAATATCCTTGTATTTTAGAACAACTTGGAAAAGCAATAAAACTTTCTCAAAATATAAGAGCAACAGCTGTTTGGGCTGTAGTTGATACTGATTTAGATGTTACATATTATATTATAAATTCAATAATTCCGTGAGAGTTATGAAAATAAAAGGAATTTTGCTAAATAATAGAGTAAGAATATATGATTTTAATAAAGCAAAAAGTATTTATGAGGAAGGATATTATGGAAAACTTAAGGAAGATTGTTTAGATTTATCATTAATAGAAGCATGTTATTTATTAGAAAAAGAAAAAATTATTATAGAAGATAGTAATAAAAACCAATTAAATTTTGAAGAATTTTATAAAAAGTGTCAAGAAATAGATGAAAGATTTCATATAAAATATATTGTATATTCAGATCTAAGGAATAGAGATTTGCCAACTAGAACAGGGTTTAAATTTGGTTGTGATTTTAGAGTTTATAACAGGGGAGTAAAACCAATAAAAAGAGGTCCAAAAGCTCCACATGAACACACGAAATGGATAGTTTTTGTAATTCCTTATAATTATAAATTTACATTTCCAGAATTTTCTAGAGCAGTAAGACTTGCACATAATATTAGAGCACACATGCTTTGGGCTGTTGTTGATGAAAATAAAGAAGTTAAATATTTTGAAATAACATTCTTCAAACCATAATGGTGGGGTGGGCGCGACTCCCAGCAACTTCTTTTAAGAAAAGAAGTTGCGAACCTTCTTTCTTAAAGAAAGGAGGTTTTTTGAACGCGCGACACCACGGTCTTCAGCCGTGTGCTCTCCCGGGCTGAGCTACCACCCCGGCTTTTAAAATTATAATTTCAAAAGAATTTAAAAGTTTATTTTTTAATTTTAATAGAATATATCCAAAAATCTTTTGCAAATTTTTCATTTAAAATATTAATCAACTTTCCTTTTTCTTTCAAATGATTTTCACAAATTTTAACTTCCGCAAGATCTTTTTTTATTTGTTTTTTTATATTAGTTTTTGTAATAATAAAAGAATCAAAATATTTATTCTTACAATTTTTAAAACTACATATATTTACATCTTTTCTAAAATCAAAAATTTTTAATAAAAATTCAATGTCTTCCATTATTTCACCAAAATGGCGCCTGGGACAGGATTTTCTTCGAAACTTCTTCGAAACTTCTTTTAGAAAAAGAAGTTTCATCAAGAAAATTTGTCTTTCTTGATGAACCTTCTTTCTTAAAGAAAGAAGGTTTTTTGAACCTGTGACCTAGTGGTTAACAGCCACTCGCTCTTTGTTGTTGAAATTCCAACTGAGCTACCCAGGCATTAAAATATTTTATTAATTACAAATATTTATAAATGCTTACTTTTAATTAATTTATATGGTAGAAATTGAAAAGGTTATTGCTGATAGTTGGAATGCATATAAAAAAGGATGGAAAAAAATAGGAACATATACTTTTTTTATATTTATTATTATTGGAATTTTATATTTATTAACGCTTTTAAGTTTTACAATTTCATTTTATTTAGGTGGAATTATATGTTTAATATATTTGTTTATTAGTTTAACTTTACCAGCAGGATTATTACATTTATATAATTTATCTTTTACTAAAAAGAAAATTAAATTAAAATTATTATTTGATTTTATTTCTAAGAACTGGATTAAAATTTTAAAAGTTTCAATATTGCAATTTTTAATAATTGCATGTATTTTTTCACCAATATTTATTTCATTAGCATTTTATTATTCCACTGAATCTTTAATATATCTTTTTTTAGTTATTCTTTTCTCTTTTATTTCATTTTTAATTTCTTTATTTTTTGTCTTTCCAATATACTCTTTTGTTATAGAAAAATTAAGTACTATTAATTGTATAAAGAGAAGTGTTTATATTGTTAAAAACAATTATTTCAGTTTAATTGTATTATATTTTGCTATAACACTATTAGCCTTATTTTCATCAATAATAGTATTGCCATTATTTTTATTATTTGTTATTTCAATTATTTTAATACCTTTTGCTATAATTTTAATTATTCTTTATTTATTTTATTTTATTATACCATTGACATATTTTATTTTTATTTCATTTTATAGAAACGCAATTAAACGTCATTAAATTTTAATACAAAAACCTTCAAGTTTTTTCTGCTTATTTTCTCCAGATAATTCTATAAAAGTAGCCCATGATTTTCTAATAAATTCTAAATGCTTTTTATTTTTTATACATTCTTTAACAAATTTGATTGTTTTTTCATCATGAGGATAACCAACTCCAAAATTATAATTAACTTTTTCTTTTATTTTTTCTATTTCTTTATCTCTTTCAACTTTAGCAATTATTGATGCCGCACTAACAATTGGATATTTTCTGTCAGCAAAATTTTCTGATATTATTTCAGTATCAATTTTTACAAGAGCTTTAAGATACATTTTAAATTTTTCAGTTGTAACTTGTGGAGCATCAACGTAAACTTTATCTGGTTTTAATGCTCTTATTATTTCTGCCATTCTTTCAGCTTCTATTTTGTTTAAATTCTTTCTTTCTCTTAATTTATCTATTTCAGAAGCAGAAATTTTTATTATAATCCAATCATTTAAAATTTTTTTAATTTCTTCATATAACATTATTCTTTGATTATATGTTAAAAGTTTACTATCCTTTACACCAATTTCTTTTAATTTTTCCATTTTTTCTTCATCTGCATATGCTCCAACAATTACTAATGGTCCTATCAACGCTCCACGTCCAGCTTCATCAATACCTAATATTTTTTTCATATTAAGAATTATAATTAAATATTTTAAATACTTTCAATTTTTATATTTTTAATAGCGGGATGGGGCAGCCAGGAGTGCCCGTCGGGCTCATAATTTTTTAAGAAACCCGAAGGTCGGACGTTCAAATCGTCCTCCCGCTACTATTTTTAAAAAAGTATTAATTGATATTATTTTTATGAAATCTCAAGTAGAGCCGATTGTTTTTATCCTATTATTATTAATAGTTTTAATTTTAATTTTAACTGCAATGCTTTGGGGAAGAGATATAATTCAAAATAATATAGATGCCGGAAGATTATCTAGAGCAGAACAATTTATTGTAAATTTAGATAATTTAATTCAAAATATCGCACAAAATGGCGGTTCAGAAAAAATTGAATATCCATTAGATGCAGATATATATATTACCGATGAATGTACTGGTATTACTCCTTTAGAATTAGATAAATGCATTCAAATAGAACAAAAAAATTCATTATCTTTACAAGAAAAATGGACTTATATAAACACAGAAAATCCAAATAAATATGGAAGTTTTAATGATTCAATAAGTATTATAAGAGAAAAAAAAGAAGGAGATAAAGTAATAATTCAATTATATTATAGAATTCGTGGAGATTATAATTATACAATTGAATTAGAAAAAATGAGTTATTCATTTAAACCTTCATATATTTTAATAGAAAGTGGTGGCACAGAAGTACAAAAAATTATTCAAGGAAATTATATTATTTCTAAAATAAAACTATCATTCATATAAACTTTTTATTTTAATTAATATTATTAATTTTATGATATCTGAAGCATCTGGACAGTTTTTGTTAAGATTTTCAAGACAGGCTATTATAGAATATTTAAAAAATAAAAGAAAAATAGACATTCCAAAAAATTATCCAAAAGAACTTAATGAGAAAAAAGGAATTTTTGTTACACTACATAAAGAAATTAGGAACGGAATTTATGAACTAAGAGGTTGTATGGGAATACCATATCCAATTATGCCAATAATAGAAGCAGTTATTGAAGCATCTATTTCTGCTGCAAATGATCCAAGATTTATTAAACTAAAGGAAGACGAATTAAAAAAAATTAAAATTGAAATTTCAATTTTAACAGAACCAGAATTAATTAAAGTAAAAAAACCAGAAGATTATTTGAAAAATATAAGATCAAAAATTGATGGTTTAATTATTAAAAAAGGAATAATGTCTGGATTACTCTTACCTCAAGTTTGGAATGAAGTGAAGGATAAAGAGGAGTTTCTTAACATTCTTTGTTATAAAGCAGGCTTATTAAGAGATTCATGGAAAGATCCATCAGTAGAAATATATAAATTTCAAGTTCAAATTTTTAAGGAAAAATAATCCGTCCGAGAAGAAAAAAGACTCGGACGGTGAGGAGGCAACGGGATTCTAGGTATTTTTAAACCTAGAATCCATATTAACTATTTATAAGTAAAGATATTTAAAGTTTTCTATTATTATGTTAATAGTTAAACTATAAGTTCAGGTTTTAACTATTATTAAACTTTTTTAAATAAATCTTTCAATATCATTTTTATGCATTGGCCTACAATTAGCGTAATTCTGCTTGATAAAATTAACAAAGAAATTATTTACTTATTCTTTTGTTAAAAATATTTATATTAATAGTTAAAATATAATTTTTAACTAAAATTTATGCCCCTGTAGCTCAGTTTGGACAGAGCGCTTGCCTCCTAAGCAAGATGTCGCGCGTTCAAAGAACCTTCTTTCTTTAAGAAAGAAGGTTCGCAACTTCTTTTCTTAAAAGAAGTTGCTGGGAGTCGCGCCAGGGGCGCCATAATTTTATAAATTCTGAATTTATTTATTTAGATTATGAAAAGAAAACAAAATTATAATTTTCTATATATTCTATTTTTTATTATTTTGTTTTTAGGAGTTTTTTCATTTGCATTATTGATTCAAAATAAACCATCAAATGAATTAATAAAGGTTTGGCCCGGCGGAATTTTAGAAGTAGATGGAAATAAAATAATTTTAGGAATTAATTGTACTGCAATAGTAGCTGAAACATCTTCTGAAAGAGCAGAAAACATACAACTAGGATTAAATAAAATTATATCAAAAAGACCATCAACATATGATACGTTTTATGAAGTTCTTAAAAGTTTTAATATAACATTAGAAAGAGTAGAGCTTTTGTATTTTGATGGAAAGTATTATTATGCTGATGCTGTTTTTAAAAGTAAAGATAAACAATTAAGAATTGATTTAATGCCTTCTGATGCAATAGGCCTTGCAGTAAGGGCAGATGCAGAAATTTATGTAAACAAATCTTTATTATATGAAATAGGTAAGGATATCTGTGAAGAAGAATAATTTTTTATTATTTTTTAAAAAAAGAAGAAGTATAAGATGCTTTATAGAAAAGGAGATTGAAAAAGAAAAAATATTAAAAATTATAAAGATTTTTAAATATTTACCTTCTTCACTAAATTCTCAACCTTGGAAAATATTTATTATAAATAATAAAGAAAAAATAAAAGAAGTAGGTGAAAAATTATCTAAAATACATAAATACTCATATCCAATTTTAAACGCACCTTTAATTGCTATTGTTACTGTAGATCAAGATTTATCTAAAAAGCATTTTGTTGAAGATGGTTCAATAGCAGCATTTTCATTATGGCTTGCAGCATCATATTTAGGTCTTGGTTCTGTTTGGATTGCAATATATGATCCTAATTCTGAAGAAAGAGAAAACATTGTAAGAAAAGTTTTTTCAATTCCAAAAAAATATAGAATAATTTGTATACTTCCTATTGGTTATCCTAAAGAAAAGCCAAAGAAAAAACAAATAAGAAATATAAATGAAATTATAAATTTTTATAACAAAAGAAATCTTTTTATATAACACCAAAATAATTTAATAAAGAGGTGAGAAGATGAAAAATAAGATTTTTTTGTTATTAATATTATTAAGTTTAACTTTAATTGTTTTTGCAGACACACCAACAGATTTTAGCGTATCTCCAACTTCTATTATAATGAATATAACAAATCCAACAGCAAATATAATAATTTCTAATCTTACAACAGAACCATCTAATTTAACAATAGATAACACAACAGTATTATTGGATTCTTTAAATCGTGAAATGAATATTATAGTTTATAATTCTACACACAATTCTACATTTCTAAATCTTACACAAGAAACTACTATAACTTTATATTCAAATATGTCAAAACCCGCAGGAAGATATTTAGGAAGTATAGTGATTTATAATCAAACAACACCTTCAAATAATATTTCTATACCTATAACAGTAGACGTTCCAATAACTTTTATAAATAATATTGGAAATTTTTCAGGAAACACATCAAACACAACTGAAAATATTTTCTATTTTAATGCAAGTAAAAATATTATAGAACTTAATATAACTTTTATAGATTTATCAGATAATGTAAGTATAACTTTAAAGGATTCTGAAAATTCAATTATAAAAAATATAACAACTCCAGGAGATCTCTATTATTCATTTATAAAAAACGAAACAAATTTCGGTGGAGATAATAAATTTTGGATAATAGAAATTAAAGGATTAACAGATACATATGCTCAATATAATGGAAGTATAATTATTAGCAATCCTAATTTTATTTTTAATAATATGTTACTTAATATAACACAATTTAATTTTATTAAAAATTTAGGACAAGCAAAAAACTTTACTTTTCAAATTAATATATCAAATAATGCAAATTATAATTTAACAATTATAAATATAACAAATTCTTCTGGAAAAGTTATACTATCTTCAGATTCTTCAAAATATTTTAATTTATATTTTGATTCTTTAACATTTCCATATAACATAACACCTAATTCAGAATTAAATTTAAATGTTTCAATAAATACAACAGATACAAGTAATACTAAAGGAGAATATTATGGCTGGATTTTCATAAATACATCAAACGGCTATCCCTATAATACAGTTAATGCAACATTAAAGGTATTAGTAACAGATGAGTTAAACTTAACAATTTTAAATTTTACAAAAAAAGATACAGATGAAAATCCTACACCAAGTGATAATATAACAATAAAAGTAAATGTAACATATAAAGATGGAGAATGGACAGGTTATACAGATAATGGTCAAAGAACATTTATTGCATGGCTTGAACATAAAGAAAATTCAAATTATAAAAGAAATTGTACTATTTATTCTCAAGATACTTCAGATCATTATAAATTTTATTGTAATATATCAAATACTACAGCTGGAGGAAACTATATACTTTATGTAAGAGTTAATGATACAAATAATAATGTTGGAATAGGAAGTAAAGAAGTTATAATAAATGAAACAGGAATTTCTATTAATGCAGATCCAATAGAAATAGCAAATAATAAAGATGAAACAGAAAGTATTGATATAATTGTTAAAAATATTGGATATAAAAATGCTACAAAAATCGTATTATCATCAAGTATAGGGTCATGTGCACAAATAGTTTCAACAAACTCAACATATATAAATTCAAATGGTTTTAATTTAACTCCAGGAGAAGAAATTAGAATAAAAAATGCATATAAAATAAAATTAAAAAATCCAGGAGATTGTGTATTTACAGTTTATGGATATAAATTAAATAATTCTGAATCTAACACATTTTATTTTGTTAAAAATGCATCTGTTGCAATAATTGTAAATGAAGTTTCTGAAGAAGAACAAGATCAGAGCAGTGGAGGAGGATATTCAGCTAATTTACTTATAACAGATTATCCAAGTCAAATATTAATAGAACAAGGACAAACTTACAATGCTATTATTCGTGTAAAAAACACAGGTAATTTGAGTCTTTTAAATGTTAAAGTATGGGTATTAAATATTTCTAGCAGTTGGTGGGTACAACCAGAACCACAAAATATTCCATATGGACAAGAAATAACATTTAACGTGCAATTTAACATTCCAAAAACAGCAAATGCAGGAACTTATTATATAAAATTTATTGCAAATACAACAGGAGTTTCTACATCAGCTTCTAGTGTTTTAAAAGTTCTTCCAAAACTTGAAGGAAATGAAACAAAAAATATAACAGTAGATGAGCTTAAAGAAAAATTAACAAATTATACAAAACTATACGAGAGTTTAAAATTAACGTTAGATGAATTAAAATCAAAAGGAAAAAATATAACATCCTATGAAGAAATTTTAAATGAAATAGAACAAATGTTATCCAAAGCAGATGCATATTTAAAATTAGAAAATATTAGTGAAGCAGAAAAAATATTATCTGAAATTTCAACAAGATTATCTTCAGTGAAAGAGAAAATAGATGAAATTGCAGAAGAAGTAAAACAATCAGAAATATCAAATTATATTACAGTAGGTATAATAACATTAGTAATAATTGGAATAATAATTGTGATATATTTATTCATTCCAAGAAAGCCTGGCTATATTCCAGGAGTAGGCTATAGACATGTCACACATGAAACTAAATTTAAAGAACTTCTGCATAAATTAAAAGAGAAATTTAAAAAGAAACAAAGCTATGCATACAAACCATAATTTTAGGTGAGCAAAATAAAACCAGATTGTGAGAAATTTGTTCGCGATTACCTCTCAAACATACGAGCATATATTACAAAATTATTAATAGAAAAATATAAAATTTCTCAAATAGAAATAGCAAAAAGAATGAAAATAACGCAAGGTGCTGTTTCACAATATTATAATACAATAAGAGGTTCAAAAATAAATGTTCTGGCACAAAATAAAGATATTTTAAATATTTTAGATGAAGTTGCAAATAAAATAGCAAACAATAATTTTGATGATAATTTTTTAAATACAAAAATATGTGAAATTTGTAAAATTTTAATTAGTAATCAGGGTTGTAAAAATGAAAAGAATTTATCTTGATAATGCAGCAACAACAAAAGTTGATCCAAGAGTTTTAAATTTAATGAAAAAATTTTTCACTGATAAATATGGAAATCCAAACTCTTTGCATTCTTTTGGAATAGAAGCAAGAGAAGCAATAGAAATATCAAGAGAAAAAATAGCAAATCTTATAAATGCAAATTCAAATGAAATAATTTTTACAAGCGGAGGAACAGAATCAAATAATTTAGCAATAAAGGGTATAGCATTTGCTAATAAATCAAAGGGAAAACATATAATTGTCTCATCCATAGAACATCATTGTGTTTTAGAAACAGTGCATTGGTTAGAAAAAAATGGTTTTAAAATAAGTTTTTTAGATGTAGATAAATATGGAGTTGTTAATATAGAAAAATTAAAATCACTTATAAGAAGAGACACAATTTTAGTTTCTATTATGCATGCAAACAATGAAATTGGTACAATAGAACCAATAAAAGAAATAGGTGAAATTTGTAAAGATTATAATATTTTATTTCATACAGATGCTGTACAATCATTTGGAAAAATAGAAATAGATGTAAAAAAATATAATATTGATTTACTTTCTGCTTCAAGTCATAAAATACATGGGCCAAAAGGAGTAGGCTGTCTATATATAAAAGAAGGAACAAAAATAGAACCAATTTTACATGGTGGAGGGCAAGAATTTGGAATTAGATCTGGAACTGAAAATGTTCCAGGAATTGTTGGATTTGGAAAAGCCGCAGAAATATGTAAAAAGGAAATGAAAAACGAAAAAAGAAGAATAGAAAAAATGAGAGATAAACTTATTAATAATATTTTAAATATAGAAAACACAAGATTAAACGGCCATCCTAAAATAAGATTGCCAAATAATGTTAATTGCTCATTTGAATTTATTGAAGGAGAAGCTTTAATTGGAATTTTAAATGAATTTGGAATTGCAGCAAGCACAGGAAGTGCATGTAGTAGTAGAAGTTTAAAACCATCTCATGTACTACTTGCAATAGGTCTTTCCCCAGAAATTGCACATGGAAGCTTAAGATTAACATTAGGAAGATTTAATACAGAAAAAGAAATAGATTATGTTATTAAAAAAATTCCAGAGGCAGTAGAAAAATTAAGAAATCTTTCTCCTTATAAAAAGAGATGGTAAAAATGAATATAGCAGAACAATATTCAAAATTAGTAATGAAACATTTTAAAAAACCTCATAACTACGGTGAAATAAAAAATGCTGATGGAATAGGAACTGTAGGAAATCCTGTTTGTGGAGATGTTTTAAAACTTTATATTAAAATATCAAAAAATAAAAAAGGAAAAGAAATTATAAAGGATATAAAATTTCAAACATTTGGTTGTATTGCAGCAATTGCAACAAGTAGCGTAATAACAGATATTGTAAAGGGAAAGACAATAGAAGATGCACTAAAAATAAAAAAAGAAGAAATAATAAAAAAGCTAGGTGGGCTCCCACCCATAAAAGTACATTGTAGTGTTCTCGCTGTCGATGGACTATATGAAGCTATATATGACTATTATAAAAAATCAAAAAAAGAAATTCCATTTTTTTTAGAAAAGGCTCATAAAGAGATTTTAGAAAGAAATAAAAAAGAAAGATGATAAAATGAAGTATGTTAAAAAAAGAGATGGAAATTTAGAAAAATTTGATAAAA
The DNA here is from genome assembly GCA_018920255.1 of Candidatus Aenigmatarchaeota archaeon. GTDB lineage: Archaea > Aenigmatarchaeota > Aenigmatarchaeia > Aenigmatarchaeales > JAHLMR01 > JAHLMR01. Next base: position 67,901 of record JAHLMR010000001.1, read on the forward strand.
ACAGAATTCTTTTTGCTTTAGAGCGTGCATTTTTTGAAGTAAATCCAGAAAAAATAAAAGATACTAAAAAAATTTTAAATAAAGTATTATTTGAAATAGAAAAGAAAAAACAAGAAATTATATCTGTAGAAGAAATACAAGATATTATAGAAAATGTTTTAGAAAAATCTGGATATAAAGAAATAAAAAATTCTTATCATATTTATCGTTTGAAGAAAGAAAGATTAAGAAAATTTATGGATGAGTTAGGAGTTAAAACAAAATTAACTATAAATGCTATTACTGTTTTAGAGGAAAGATATCTTTTAAGAGATTCTTCTGGAAAAATAATAGAAACTCCAGCACAACTTTTTAGAAGAGTTGCAAATACTGTTGCAGAAGCAGAGAAAAATTATAATGGAAATTATGAAGAAATTTCAGAAAAATTTTATAAAATGATGGCAAAATTAGAATTTCTTCCAAACAGCCCTACATTATTTAATGCTAATACTGAATTAGGACAACTAAGTGCTTGTTTTGTACTTCCAATAGAAGATTCACTTCAAAGTATTTTTGAGACAGTAAAAAGAACAGCAATAATTGAACAAACAGGTGGTGGTGTTGGTTTTTCATTTAGTAAATTAAGACCAAAAGGAGATATTGTAAAAAGCACGCATGGTGTTGCAAGCGGTCCGGTCTCATTTATGAGAGTGTTTGATGTTGTAACAGATGTTATAAAGGCAGGAGGAAAAAGAAGAGGTGCAATGATGGGAGTTTTACATGTAAGTCACCCAGATATTTTGGAGTTTATAAACTCTAAACTAGATGGAAAGACTCTCCAAAACTTTAACATTTCTGTTGCTATTGATGATAAATTCATGGATGCAGTAAAACACAATAAAATTTATGATCTTATTAATCCTAGAAATGGAGAAATACAAAATTCTATTCCTGCAAGAGAAATATGGAATAAAATAATAGAAGTTGCATGGAAAACAGGAGATCCAGGAGTTATTTTTATAGATGAAATTAATAGAAGAAATCCAACATCTCATATAGGAAAAATAGAAAGTACAAATCCATGCGGAGAAGTTTTATTACACCCATATGAAAGCTGTAATTTAGGAAGTATAAATTTAGTAAAAATGCTTAAAAAAGAAAATGATAAATATATTTTTGATTGGGATAAATTTAAAGAAACAATAGAATTTGGAGTAAGATTTTTAGATAATGTCATAGATGTTAATAAATATCCATATCCAGAAATAGAAAAAGTTACAAAGGATAATAGAAGAATTGGTCTTGGGATAATGGGATTTGCTGACATGCTTATACTTCTAGGAATTCCATATAATTCTAAAAAAGCTTTAAAATTAGCAGAAGATATAGCAAAATTTATTAGCAATATATCCCATAGAGCATCTGAAAAATTAGCATATGAAAGAGGAAGTTTTCCTAACTTTAATGGAAGTAAATGGCAAAAATTAGGTTATTCTGCAATGAGAAACGCAACAACAACAGCAATAGCTCCAACAGGATCTATTTCAATAATAGCTGGTGTTTCTTCAGGAATAGAACCAATATTTGCAGTAGCATTTATAAGAAATATTTTAGGAGGAAAGAGAATTTTAGAAATAAATCCTATTTTTGAAATGTTTGCAAAAAAATATAATTTTTATTCAACAACATTAATGTTAAAAATAGCAAAAACAGGAAGTATACAAAATATTAAAGAAATACCAAATGATATTAAAGATTTATTTTTAACAGCTCATGAAATAAGCCCAGAACAACATATTAAAATGCAAGCAACTTTTCAAAAATATATTGATAATAGTGTATCAAAAACTATTAATTTTAAAGAAAATGCTAAAATATCAGATGTTAAAAAAGCTTATGAATTAGCATATAAATTAAAATGCAAAGGAATAACAATTTATAGATATGGAAGTAAAGAAGAACAAGTTTTATATTTTGTTTCAGCAAAAAAAGGAAAGCTTATAACAGCTGAAGCAGAATATTCTGGAGGTTGTCCGACAAGGCATTGTCCCATGCCTAATTAAGATGGTATTATGTCAAGAATTTATTTATGGACCGGTGAAGGTGCAGGAAAAACAACTTCTGCTTTAGGGGTTGCATTACGTGCTTTAGGTCATGGAAAAAAAGTAATTGTTATTCAATGGCTTAAAGGAAGAAAAAATATTGGTGAATATAAAATTTCAAAAAAACTTAAAAATTTTAAAATTTATCAATTTGGACAAAAAAAATTTATAGATCTTAAAAATCCTTCTGAAAAAGATTTTAAACTTGCAAAGGATGCAATAAATTTTACAATTAAAATTTCAAAAAAAGAAAAACCATTTCTTTTAATATTAGATGAACTTGCTTTAGCACATGCAATAGGGCTTGTAAATTTGCAGGATATAAAAAATATTATTTCAAATACTTCTAAAAATACAATAATTTATATAACTGGAAGATATGCTAAAAAATCTCTTATACAACTTGCAGATTTTGTTAATGAAATAAAAATTATAAAAATACCAAAAAAATTACCTAAAGCAATAAAGGGGATAGAATATTAAAAATAAAAAGAAAAAACAAGAATCAAACATTTGGTATTGTTTAAATTGTTTAGAAGTTATAGAAGCAGAAGAACAACCATATTCTTGTCCAAAATGTGGAAATGAAAATATTTCAAAATATAAAAAGAAGAGGTGAAATCTTGAAAGCAGAATATGGTTCAACTTCTTTTGTAACTGCTAAATTTTGGAAAAAAATAAAAAATAAAAATGTAAAATGTGAACTTTGTCCAAGATTTTGTATAATAAAAGAAAATGAAACAGGATTTTGTAAAGTTAGAAAAAATATAAATGGAAAATTATATTCCCTTGTTTATGGTAAACCAACTTCAGTTGCTATTGATCCTATAGAAAAAAAACCACTTTTTCATTTTTTCCCAGGAACATATGCTTTTTCAATAGGTACTGCTGGTTGTAACATGTCATGTAAACAATGTCAAAATTGGGAAATAAGTCAGAGTGCACCTGAAAAAACATTTAATTATGATCTTCCTCCTAAAGAAATTATTGAAAAAATAAATTTATTTAAAAATAAACAAAATATATCAAGTATTGCATATACATATAATGAGCCATCTATTTTTATAGAATATTTATTAGATACAGCAAAACTTGCAAAAAAAGCAAAAATAAAAAATACATATCATTCCTGCGGTTTTATAAATTTAAAACCATTAAAAGAAATTTGTAAATATTTAGATGCAGCAAATATAGATTTGAAATATTTTTCAAATAAAATTTATAAAGAAATTTCTCTTGGTGCATTAGATCCTGTTTTAGAAACAATAAAATATATTCATTCAAAAAAAATTTGGTTAGAAATAACAAATCTTATTATTCCAACAATAAATGACTCTGAAAAAATGATTAAAGATATGTGTAAGTGGATATTTGATAATATTGGAGAAAATGTTCCGTTGCATTTTTCTAGGTTTTATCCGTCCTATAAATTAGAATATTTACCACCGACTCCAATTCAATTATTAGAAAGAGCAGCAAAAATTGCAAAAAGCACTGGAATAAAATTTGTATATATAGGAAATGTTTTTGGTAATCCATTAGAAAATACATATTGTCCAAGTTGTAATAAAATTATAATTGAAAGATTTGGTTATGAGATTAAACAAATAAATTTGAAAAATGGAAAATGTAAATTTTGTGGAGAAAAAATACCTGGTGTTTTTAAATAAAAATGTATATAATTTATAAATTAAGAATCTAATATTTAATTGTGATTTAATGGATATTACAAATAAAGCAAAAGTACTTGTAATAAAATCAAATCGTGCTATTGTTGAAATTAATGGTAAGAAAAAGTATGTGGGTATAAGACCAGATTTAAAGATAAAACAAGGAGATATTGTCATAGTAGCTTTTAACAATATTATTGATAAAATAAGCAGATAATAATGTTTAAATATCAATTTTAACATATTTAAGATGATATAAATGGTTGACGAAAGCTACGAAATAAGAGAAACAGAAAATGAATATGAAGTTATTCCAGTAAAACCAATAAGATCATTAGAAAAAAGAATTTCTGATTTAGAAAGAGCAACAATTTCTGCAGGAATACCACAAATTCAAAGTCTTATAGGACAAATTATAGAATTAATAAAAACAAATCAAAGATTAATAGATGAAATAGTAAGAGCAGATAATGAACTAAGAAATGAACTTTCAAAGATTCCATCAAAAATAGACGACTTAATTTTTAATATGAAAAGCTTAATAGAGATGATAAAAGCAGCAGGAGAAGTAGAAACAACCCCAGGTATCAGTCAAGAAGCAATAAAACCACTTTCAGATTTAATGCAAAAATTAGTTGAACAAAATCAAAAATTAGTTGATGCAAATCAAGCTGTTTTAGAATCTTTAGATAGTATTAATAGAAAATTAAAAGCTGGGACACCAATATCAACTCTTATGTCTCAATATCCAGGATTAAAAATAAGAAGGGAGGAATAAAATATGGAGTTTAAACTAGCTGTAAAAATTATATTACTTGTAACGCTAGCAATAATTATACTTTCTTCATTTGTTGTAATAGGTGTATTTCTAATATCACCTACTTCACAAAATTTTACTAACGTTTTATTATCAGTATTATTAATAATTCAACTATTTATGTGTGTCATAATTATGCATCTTCATGACGTATTAACTATAAAAAAGAGGTGAAAACATGAAAGGAATATCTGCAATAATAGCAGTAGTATTAATATTATTAATTACAGTAGCACTAGCAGCATCAGCATACCTATTCTTTAGTACAACATTTTCATCAATAACTCAAACAGCAGGTACTACAATCTCTGGAACAGTAAGTCAATTCCAAGCAAGTTTTCAAATAGAATCAGTTTATAATACAACAACAACAGTAAATTTTACTATTAGAAACACAGGTCAAACAACATTAAATACAGCAGGAGCATCTATGGGAGTTTATTTAAATGACCAACAAAAATCAGTTACATATGCATCTACAAACTCTTTATCACCTGGAGCAATAGGAAGTTTTGGAATAACTACAACACCTATTTGTAATGCTGTATTGAAAGTTACATTACCTGGTGTTGCAAGTCCACAAACAGCAATATTAAAATGTTAGAGGTGTGAAACTATGAAAGGAATATCTGCAATAATAGCAGTAGTATTAATATTATTAATTACAGTAGCACTAGCTGCAGCAGCATATTTATTCTTTAGTACAACATTTTCATCAATAACTCAAACAGCAGGTAGTACAATAAGCGGAACAACTGAACAATTTAGAATTTTATATTCAATAGAATCAGCAAAAAATACATCATTAACAGGTTTTACATTTTCTGTAAGAAATGTTGGTCAAGTTCCAATAACAATTGATAATATTGGGGTTTATGTTGACGATATACCAGCAACTAATATAAATCCATCAACAGGAACAATAAGTCCAAACAGTTTACAAACATTTACTGCAACTTCTGTAGCTAATATAAACTGTGGAAAATCAATTCTTAAAGTAACTTTCCAAAATGCAGCTTCATCACAAACAGCAATAATAGCTTGTTAAACATTTTTTTAAATCCTTTTTCTTATTTTTATTATTATGAATAAAGGTCAAATAATTACAGTAGAGTATGTTTTATTTTTTTCAATTGGAATTATAATTGTTATATCAGTATATTTTCTGTTAAATCAAATAAATAATAATATTTATCTAGAAATTATAAATTTACAGCTTGAAAAGATAGGTGAAACAATAAAGCTTTTAATAATACAAGTTTATGAAACTGCAAATAATACAAATACTAATATTTCATATACATTAAAAATACCGCCAACAATTTCTGGTTCATATTATAGAATAGAAACAAGTACAAATATGTTAAATCTTATATTAATAAATAATAATATTAATAAGCAATTTATACTTTATAATATATCATTTGACCCTACAATAATATATAGTACAGCAGGAGAAATAAAAATATTTTCAGATGGAACAAAAATTAAGTTGAGTTGATATGAAAAAAATATCTTTAAGAAAAGTAGTTAAAAAATCAATACAAGGTTATAAAAAATTACAAGAAGAAAAGAAAAAGAAAGAATATGCAAAATTTGAGTTTCTTGGTTTTCCTCAAGTTGGTAAAGAATTTGGAGGAGAAGTTTCCGGAAAATTAGAAGTTGAAATAAAAAAACCAGAAGGAGTAAAAATTATAACAGGCAAAATACCAGTTATTCCAATAAAACCTCCTGAATATGATATAAAAACAATTAATATTATTTATCCGCTTATTCCAAGAAGACCCGTCGGAAAACCGTTTGCACAAGCAAATATAAAATGGAATCCATCAGAATCTGCACTAATTTATTATCTTATTGAACCAGAATTAACAGAAAATGAAAAAAAATTTCTTGAGGTTTTAAAAACAACAATAATAGAAAGGTTAGATATACCATTTGAGGCATTAAAAAAAGAATCAGCAAAAGAATATCTAACAAAAAAATTTGAAGAAGCAGTTAAAGCTTTAACACCATCTTTAACAGAAGAAAAAAGAAAAGTATTTTTATATTATCTTGAAAGAGACTTCATAGGAATGGGAAAAATTGAACCTCTTTTACAAGATCCTGAAATAGAAGATATTTCTTGTGATGGTGTTGGAATTCCAATATTTGTTTATCATAGAAATCCTTTAATAGGAAATATAAAAACAAATGTTGTTTTTGAATCAGTAGAAGAATTAGATAAATTTATAATAAAGCTTTCTCAAAGATGTGGAAAAAATATTTCAATTGCACAGCCATTACTCGATGCAGCACTTCCAGATGGAAGTCGTGTACAAGCAACATTAGGTACTGACATAGCAAGAAGAGGAAGCAATTTTACAATAAGAAAATTTACTGAAACGCCATTAACACCAGTTCATTTATTAAGATATAAAACATTAGATTCTCAACTATTAGCATTTCTATGGCTTGTAATAGAATACGGAAGATCAATATTAATTTGTGGCGGTACAGCTTCAGGAAAAACATCGCTTCTCAATGCAATTTCTTTATTCATAAAACCAGAAATGAAAATAGTATCTATAGAAGATACTGCAGAATTAAGATTGCCTCATCCTCACTGGGTTCCTCAAGTCGCAAGACTTCCAATTTCAGAAATAGGTGGAAAAAAAATCGGTGAAGTTGATTTATTTGATTTACTTAAAAGTTCTTTAAGACAAAGACCAGATTATCTAATTGTGGGAGAAGTAAGAGGAGCAGAGGCATATGTACTTTTTCAACAAATTGCAACAGGGCACCCAAGTTTATCTACAATCCATGCAGATACCATAGAACGTCTTATTGATAGATTAATTTCTCCACCAATTTCACTTCCACCATCTTTAATAGAAACTCTTGATTTAATAATTTTTATTTCAAGAATAAAATACGGAAACATATACGTAAGAAAAATAACAAATATTTATGAAATAATCGGTTATGATAGAGAAAAAAACGTTCCAATATTTAATGAAATTTATAGATGGAATCCTGTTAATGATAAATTTGAAACAATAAATCCTTCAACTGTACTTAAAAAAATTATAAGCCAGTATGGAGTTTCAGAAGCATTTTTATTAAATGAAATTGCAAGAAGAAAAAAAGTTATAGATTGGCTTTTTGAAAACAACATAGAAGATTATAGAGATATCGCAAAAGTTATGAAGTTATATTATACAGATCCAGAAGCATTGTTTTCTGCAATAGAATAAGGGGAAAATAATGAAAGAACAGAAAAAATCATTATGGATTGTTTTAAAAAACATTTCTTTTTTATTTTTTAAAAGATCGCTTGAACCTTATACTCATTATTTTGAAAGTATTAGACCAGATCTTTTAAAATCTGGAATAGAAATAGGTTTTATAGAATATGTTTATGTAACAATATTTGTAACATTTTTAGTATTTTTATCTGAATTTATATTATTTTCTATAATTTTTACTATTTTGTTCGCAAATATGATTTTAGGAATTTTATTCTCTTTCACTACTTCATTATTTACTTCTCTTATAATATTTTTCTTTTTTTACATATATCCATCAATTGAAGCAGGAAAAAGGAAAAAGAAAATAGAAGATGCACTCCCATTTGCAACTACATATATGGCTACTATTGCAGGAAGTGGTGCGCCAAATATTTCAGTTTTTAAACTTCTTGCTGATTTCAAAGAATATGGAGAAATCTCAAAGGAAGGAGAAAAAATATATAGAGATGTTAGTGCTTTTGGCATGGATTTATCTGGTGCTATAAGAAAAACAGCGACAAGAACACCATCTACTCTTTTTAAAGAACTTCTTTGGGGTATGGATACTGTTATATCAACCGGTGCTAATTTAAGTGATTATTTACACGACAAGTCGAGATCATATCTTCAAGAATATAAAAGAAGATTACAAAATTATTCTTCAACAGTCTCTCTTTTAATGGAAGTATATCTTACTGTTATACTTGTTGGTTCTATATTTTTTGTAATAATGACTTCACTTATGTCTATGTTTGGCGGTGGAACTGGAACAATACTCTTAATGCAGTTTTTTGTTGTATTTTTTGGCTTACCGTTTGTTTCAATAGGTTTTATATTCCTGCTAAAAGGATTAGCTCCATAGGAGATTAAAAATGAATATAAAAAATATAAATATAAAAACTATACCACCAATTTTAGCAGTTTTAATAATATTATTTGGAATTTTAATTTTTGGTTTTAATCCAACTTATCTTGGAAATTTTATTCTTTTAGGCTTTCTTATTGGAATAATACCATATTTATTATTTTCATATTTTGAGTATCATGCTTTAAAAGTAATTGAAGACCAATTACCAATTTTTTTATTAGATTTAGCTGAAACTCAAAAGACAGGAGTAACAGTCGCAGAAGCCTTTAAAGAATTATCAAACGCAGATTATTCATCTTTAACACCACATATTAAAGCAGTTGCAAACCAACTTTCTTGGGGTATTACTTTAGAAGAGGCTCTTATAAATATCTCCAAAAGACTAAAAAAATCATCTCTTGTTAAAGAAGTTGTAAGAATAATAATAGAAGCAAACAGAGCGGGTGGAGATTTAATAAGAACTTTAGAAACAACAGCAAATGATTTATTAGTATTAAGAGAAATTGAAAAGGATAAAAAAAGCATGCTTTTTCAACAAGTTATGGTTATGTATTCTATATATTTTATATTTATTGCAATTATAATAGCACTTTCAAAAACACTTGTACCAATGCTTCAAATAAACACACAGACCGCGGGAGCATTAAGTTTATTTGCATTTCAAGATCCATGCGGTTTATGTTTAACACAACCTCAAGCATATTGTATTGCATGCTCAATATATAGTGCAACTTGTACAATATTTCCACAGCTTGGTACAGGATCCGCCTGTTATTATAGAGCTTTGTTTATTCTTATGGCTATTATTCAAGGAATATTTTCAGGATTAGTTGCAGGTCAAATAGGAGAAAATTCAGTTGTTGCAGGAATTAAACATAGTTTAATTATGACACTTTCTGGTTTTGCTATTATTTTAATTTTATTATTTATGGGGCAGATGTAATGAGTTATAGAAAAGGGCAGCTAAGAGTAGAATTTGTTTTTTCTATTGTTATTTTTGCAGCATTTTTATTAATAATTTTAAATTTTACTAATACAACTCTTTCAGATGTAATAAATAGTGTTAAACCAGATATTGTAAAAATTAAAGCAGAAACAACATTAATTTTTTTAACAGAAGATAAAAACAGTTTTGCATTACAACCCTTTATTCTTAATAAAACAAAAATAATAAAATATAGCGAAAATTGTACTAATGTCACAAACTTAATTAAAATTAATACATATAAATTAATTATTTCAAATACAACATCAATATTATTAGAATGTGGAGCATATGGCACACCAATAGTTTCATTAAAAAGAAATATTTCATTAATTTATGATAATAATATAGAAAAAGGAAATTTAATTTTAGAAATATGGTAGGTAAAAATGAAAGGCTTTTTTTATTTAATAGAAATATCAATTACAGCAGTACTCGTACTCTTTTCATTTATTACAATGTTTTCAATGACAAATATTAAAGAAAACTGGGAAAGATATGATATGTTGTCATATTCTAATATGATTTCAAGTTTATCATCTTATGAAATATTAAATTATTCAGTAATAAAATCTATTTTTCCAGAAATTTATGATTTTGATATTAGTGTTTATGGTATTCCACCAAATGAAATTGAAGTTGGTTGTATAAATTGTAATGATAATGATTATGAAAATATTAAATCTTGGCTATCATCAATTTTCATAAATGGAAGATTAATAAATTTTACAATTTTTCAAGCTACAAGTGAGCAAATAAATAATTTTGATGTTGTTGTTTTTATAAATAAAAATAATTTTGATTATGAGACAAATCCTGATATTGTTGATTATCTTATAAAAGATAAGCCTCTTATAGCTATAACAAAACCATCAATAAATATGCTAAACAATTTTAGTTTGGAGCAACAAACAACAAGTCCTTCTGGAAGGCCTCATTTAGTATATAATCTTTCTAATGGAAAAACACCAAAATATTTTTTAGGTTTAGGAATAAATGTAAGTACTTTAAATTCAGTTACATGTCCAAAAGAATTAACTGGAATATGTAAAAATGGAATTTGGAATTATGAATTTATTAGTTCTGATAGGAGAAATTATTATTTAAATAATTTTAGTATTTATACAAACTCAAGCCACATAGTTATACAAAAAATTAATACTACTATACCTCTTGGAATTCCTGATGGAGATGAACCCTTTTTTTATATTTCCAACCTGTTAAAAGAAAATGATACATTTATAATAAAATTTAAATTAAATGATTTTACATTTAAAATTAAAAAAATAGATAAAAATTTTGTAATTATCCAACCTCTTAATAATACATTTAAGTTTCCAAAAATTTTCAATTCAACAGATGAAAATGGAAATTGTTTTTTTGGTAATAAAAATAATAATTTATTAGTTTATGATAATGATTGCTCAGCAGCAGTAAGAAATGGAAATAAAATATGGATAGCAGCACCATTAATAGGAAAAGAAAATTATCCAGAATTTTCAAGCTTTTTAAAAGCAGCAGTTTTATCATTAGTTCAAAATTATGAAATAAAACATTCAACCTCACAAATGAAAAAATATACAACTCTTACTTTTTTTAAAAGTCTTTGCTGTGATATACCAGAAACATTTAAAGTAGTTTTAAAAATATGGTATAAATTTTAATGGTGAATTAATGAAAATTTGTTATAAATGTGGAAAAGAAGCATTTAAAGAAAATCTTTGTAAGGATCATTATATTGAAAACATTTTACCATCTTCTTTAGATATACAAATAATAATATGCAAAAAATGTAATAAAATTTTTTATCATAATAGATGGAGTAATATTTCAATTGAAAAAATAATAAAAAATAGTTTAAGACTTAAAAATAAAATTAAAATTAATAAAATAAATATTAAAATACCTGAAATAGAAATAATCTTTTTTCTGCCAGAGTTAAATCAATATATAAAGAAAAATTTTAAATTAAAAATTATTAAAAAATTGTGTAAAGATTGTTTAAAAATTTTAGGAGGATATTATGAAGCAGTATTTCAGTTTCGTGGAAAAATTCCAGAATGGGCTATAAACTATATTAAAAGTAATGAAGATTTTATTAAACTTGAAAGAAAAAAAGAAGGATTAGATTTTTATATTCTTAAAAGAAGTAGTGCAGAAAAAATTTCAAAATATTTTATGAATAAAAATTGTGAAATAAAAAAAAGTTTTAAATTAATTACAAGAAAAGATGGAAGAGATGTTTATAGATTTTTTTATTGTATAAAATTTTAACTATTCTAAAAATAAAAGTAAATACATAATAATAATACCAAAAATAATAGAAATAAATTGAAGTATAGAATTAGAAAGTTTAATATTATGATGAAGCTCTGGGATTAAATCTGAACCTGCTATATAAATAAAACCACCAGCAGTTATTGGAATTAAATATTTAATATAACCTTCTGCATAAGACCAAAAAAATAAAGATGTAAGTACACCGAATATAGCTGTTAATGCTGTAATAAAATTTATAAGCAATGCTTTTTTTATTTTCATACCAGAGTAAATTAATATTCCAAAATCTCCTATTTCTTGAGGTATTTCATGAAAAATAACTGCTAAAGTTGTTGCAATTCCAATATTTATATCTATAATATAACTAGCTCCAATAACTATTCCATCAAAAAAATTATGAAGAGCATCACCAGCAATATTCATAAACGCAAGATAATGCGGGTGTTCTTTAGACGTTTGTATATGACAATGCCTCCATCTTAAAAATTTTTCTAAAATAAAAAAGATTAAGATTCCAATTAAAATAAACATTGATATTAAATAAAATTCTGTTATTTCTTGAAATGCGCTTGGTATTAAATGTATAAATGCATCGCCAAATAAGCCCCCTGTTGCTAATCCTATAAGAACAATTAAAATTTTGTCTAATTTTTCTTTTTTCATAGAAATAAAAAATATTCCTATTAAAGATACCAAACTTACTATTATAGCACTAAAAATAGATGCTATCCAAATATTTATCATAATTAAAAATAAGTTTATTTAAATATTTAAAATTTATAATTATTTTTATGTCAGATGAACAACAAACAAATGAAGAAATTTTAAGAACAAGAATTCCCTTAGAAGGAGAAATATTTGCAATTGTAACTGAAATGTTAGGAGCAAATAAAATGCGTGTTGAATGCGATGATGGAAACATTAGAATAGGAAGAATACCAGGAAAATTAAGAAAAAGAGTTTGGATAAGAGTTGGTGATCTTGTTTTAGTTCAACCTTGGAAGGTACAATCGAATGAGCGTTGCGATATTATATGGAGATACACATCAACTCAAGCAAACTGGCTTAAGAAAAAAGGTTATATAAAAAATCTTAATATTTAAAATTAAAAATTAAGAATTTTAGTTTTCGTGATTTTTATGGGAAGACAGAAATGGAAAGAAGCTTTAATAGATAAATCAGAATTAAGGAAAATTTGGAAGGGTGTTTTAGATAATTTAACAATTTTAACAATTCATAAACTTATTGAAAAAGGTTATATTAAAGAAATATTATCAATTGTAAAAGAAGGAAAAGAAAGTAAAATTTTTTCAGGGATAAATAAAAATTCTGAACCAATTGCAATTAAAGTTTATGCAACAAATGCAGGTAATTTTAAAAGAATGTATCAATACATTATTGGAGATAAAAGATTTCAAAATATTAAACAAAATAGAAAGTCAATTATATACGCGTGGTGTAGAAAAGAATTTGTAAACACTTCTTTAGCAAATCAAGCAGGAATATTATGTCCAAAACCATATGTTTTTATGAATAATGTTTATGTAATGAGTTTTATTGGAGAATATATAAATGGAACTTTAGTTCCAGCTCCAAGATTAAGTGATGTTGAAATAGAAAATTTAGAAGAAATTTTTAATCAAATAATTTCAGATATCAAAAAAGCATATAGCATAAATTTAATTCACGGAGATTTATCTGAATTTAATATATTAATACAAAATAATAAGCCATATATTATTGATTGGTCACAATCAGTGTTGTCATCACATCCGAATGCAAAAGAATTATTAGAAAGAGATATAAAAAATATATGTTTATTTTTTAAAAGGAAGGGTTTAAAATGTCAGGAAGAGGAGATAATAAAAATAATAACTCAGAAATAGTTTCAAATCTATCAGTAACGATACCAGAAGAAAGAGTTAAAATAATAAATAAAGAAGTTATTGAAAATTTAAAAAATATGTTTAATATAAATATTAATAAACAAAATAACATAATAGAAATTTCTGGCAATTCTTTAGAAATTTTAAAAGTTAAAAATATTATATTAGCAATTGGAAGAGGATTTTCTCCAGAAAAAGCTTATTATCTTGCAAATGAAGAATATATTTTAGAAATGGTATCAATTTCTAACTTTAGTGCTGCTAGACAAAAAATTATTAGATCAAGAATAATAGGGACACATGGAAAAATAAGAGAAAAAATAGAAGAAGCAACAAATTGTTTTATTTCAGTTTATGGAAAAACAATATCTATAATAGGAAAATGGAATGAGATTCAAAATGCAAAAAGAATAATAGAAATGATTATAAATGGTGCAAAACATACAACAATATTAAAAATACTAAATACTATGAAAAAAGAGAGGTTATAAATATGCCTACAGATGCTTCAGAAGAATTATCAAAAAAGCTTCGTGAAATAAGTGTAGCAGAGTTTTTTGAAAAAAACCGTCATCTTTTAGGTTTTGATAATCCAGCAAAAGCAATTCTTACTGTAGTTAAAGAAGCAGTTGATAATTCTCTAGATGCTTGCGAACAAGCAAGAATTTTACCAGAAATAAGAATTGTAATAAAAGAAGCAAGAAAAAATTTTAGAATACTTGATACAAGTGGTGCAGAAATTGCACAACTCGTTTTAGAAGATGGGAATGCAGAATTAAGGTTAGGAGATAATATTATTAAACCAATAGAAAAGAAAGAAGGAAAGAATGAAATTATATATTTATTTTCATATGAAAACTTAAACTATAAATTTAAAATTATTAAAAAAGAAAATGAAGAATTATATGAATTTGTAAGAGGAAAAACAGAACTAAAAATTTTAAAACTTCCTCAAGATAGATACAAAATAATAGTTGAAGATAATGGTCCTGGAATAGTTAAAGAACATGTACCAAGAGTTTTTGGAAAACTATTATATGGAAGCAAGTTTGCGGGTGGAATGCAGTCAAGAGGCCAACAAGGAATAGGGATTTCTGCAAGTCTTCTTTATGCTCAATTAACAACAGGGAAGCCAGCAAAAATTTATTCTAGGACATCTCCTTCAAAACCAACATATTATTGTGAAATAAGAATTGATACAACAAAAAATGAACCTATAATTTTAGATGAAAAATTTATTAAAGATGGATTTAGAGATCACGGAGTTACTATAGAATTAGAAATAGAAGGAAAAATGATTAGTGGTTCTCATTCTGTAGATGAATATATTTATCAAACAACAATCTCAAATCCATATGCAACAATTATTTATGAAAAACCAGATTCAACAAAACTTATTTTTAAACGTACAGTTGAAGAACTACCCCCATTACCAAAACCAATAAAGCCGCATCCTCATGGAGTTGAATTAGGTGTTTTTGAAAGAATGTTAAAACTCACCGATTCTAGAACCATATCTGGATTTCTTACTAATGAATTTTCAAGAATTGGATCTGGAACTGCAGATCAACTTTGTAAACTTGCAAACATAAAACCAAATACAAAACCAAAGGAATTAAATCATATACAAATAGAACGTCTTTGGAAAATTATGCAAACATTTAATTTTATGAAACCACCAACAGATTGCTTAAGTCCTATTGGTGAAGAAAATTTTATTTCTGGTTTAAAAAGAAAATACAAAGCAGATTTTTATGCTGCAACTACAAGAGAACCGTTTGTTTATAGAGGAAATCCGTTTCAAATAGAAGTTTGTATGGCATATGGAGGATCTTTACCACAAAATGAATCAGCAAAAATTTTAAGATTTGCAAATAGAGTTCCACTAATTTATCAAGCAAGCTCATGTGCAATAACAAAAGCAATTCAAAAAATAGATTGGAAACACTATGGCATAGATATGCAAAACAACCTTCCATTTGGTCCAATAGTTATTGCTGTGCACATGGCTTCGGTTTGGATTCCATATACATCTGAAAGTAAAGAAGCAATAGATCCATATCCTGTTATTTTAAAAGAAATAAAGCTTGCTCTTCAAGATTGTGCAAGGAAAATACAAAGATATATAGCAGGAAAAAGAAGAAGAGAAGAAGCTTCACAAAGAATTGGTTTGTTTGAAAAATATATTCCAGAAGTAGCTCATTCAATTGCATATTTATCAGAAGAAGATGAGAAAAAGATTAAAGAAAGCTTAGAGAAAATGCTTAAAAAATCAGATATATTAAAAAATATTCAAGAAGAGAGTGATTAATAAATGTCAATTGAAGTACTTAAAAAATTAGGAAAAAAACTTATTAATGATATACAAAAAAATGAAAATCCTAGCTTAGATGTTCCAATAAGAACATTATCAAATATCACATATGATCCAAAAACAAAACTTATTAAATTAGGCAATAAAACTGCAAAAAGATATTTATTTAATGTTGCTCATATAAAAAAATTTGTTCAGACTATAGAAACAGCAGCAATTTCTAAAGAACTTATTGAAGTAAATAAACATCTTAATTTAAGAGAAGTTTATTATAAAATGAGACGTACAATACCAGATACAAATATAAATATTGTCGATGAACAAGAAGAAACAAACAAAGCAATAGAAGATTTAGAACTTATAACAGGATTATCAAGAGAACAACTTCATTTTAATGCTGATAGAAATGGATTTGCTGCTGGAAATATTATAATAAAAGATAGAGGTCATATAATAGATTGGTCAAAAATGGGTTCTGGTGGTTGGGCAATACCAAGTAATGTTGAAGAAATAGAATTTAAAAAAGTAGATGCAAAATTTATTATTTATATAGAAAAAGCAGCAACATGGGAAAGATTAAATGAAGATAGAGTTTGGGAAAAATTAAATTGTGTAATAATTTGTTCAAAAGGACAAGCAACAAGAGGAATAAGAAGACTTTTACAGAGATTAAATTTAGAACACAATCTTCCAGTTTATGTTTTAGTAGACTTAGATCCATGGGGAATATATATTTATTCAGTTTTAAAATTTGGAAGTATTTCTCTTGCTCATATAAGTGAATCTTTAACAATACCAGGCGCAAAATATTTAGGTCTTACACCAGATGACGTCGAAAAATACGGATTAAAAAGACACATTGAAAAATATAAAGATGTTGATTTAAAAAGATTAGAAGAAGTTTCAAATTATGAATGGTTTAAACATGATAAAAGATGGCAATTATTTTTTTCAAAAATGCGAGAACTTAAAGGTAAAGTGGAAATAGCAGCATTAACTGAAAGAGGAATAAGTTTTATATCAGATAGTTATCTAGTTGAAAAAATTAAAAATAAAGATTGGATTGAATGAAATGTTAACATATATACCATACTTCTATAAATTTGAAAAAGATTTCAAAAAAAATAAAAAAATTATAATAGCTATATCAGGACTTTCTGGTTCTGGAAAAGGAACACAAGCAAAGCTTCTTCAAAAAAATTTAAAAGAAACTTATGGTTTAAATTTAAAGATATTTGAATCTGGATACTTCTTTAGAAAAATTTCAAAAAAATATGGATATTCTGAGTCAAATTTAGATAAATTTTCTAAATATCTTTTACAAAACAAAGAATTAGGAGAAAAAATAGACAAAGAAATAGATGAAAAAACATTTAAATTAATGATTTGTAAAGATGGAATTTATGTAGGAAGACTTACGTTTGCTCTTGCTGGAAATATTGGATATAAAATTTTTCTTAAAGCAAAACCAGAAGTAATAGCAAAAAGAATTATTTCTGATAAATCAAGAAAAGAATTTGGAATGAAATTAAAAGATGCAAAAAATATAATTATTTCAAGAGATAAATATGACAAAGAAAGATATAAAAAACTTTATTCAATTGATTATGATAAACTAATCAAAAATTGTGATTTAATAATAGACAACTCAAATAAAACAAAGGAAGAGGTTTCTAAAATAATTTTTAAAAATGTTTCAAAATGGATTGAAAAAAGATTTAAAATAAAGAAGAAAGAGCAAAATATCCAATTCCAGCAATAATAATACTTATTAACCAAATAATTTTACTCCATCTTAAAACCGTATATCCATCTAACGGTGGTATAGGAAGAAGATTAAAAAATGCAAGAAACAAAGATATTTTTGCTGTAAATAAAATAATAAAAATTAAAATATTTGATAAATTATTAAAAAGCAATACTGAAAAAATTATTAATATAAAACTTAATATAATATTCATTCCAGGACCAGCTAAACTTATTTTTCCATTTTCGTCTAACGATAAAGGACGTATATAATTTTTTCTTTTTACAAAACTTGATATATATACAGCTCCTGGCGCTGCAAAGATTATTCCAATATTAAGTAAAGATGTTATTAATGCTAATAATAAACCATATGTCCAAGCACGAAACTCTGCATAACATCCATAATATTGTGCAATTGCCTTATGACCCAAAATTTCATGAACTATAAAAGATATTCCAATTGCAAATAAAGCAAATAAAAAATTTTCAATTCCACCAAACGCAAAACTTAGGATTAATATTGTTATTATTAAATCACGTATTTCTATTTTACTAAATTTCATTTATAAACCACCAATTATATTAAATGCTATAGTCCATACTATAAAACTTAATAATAAAAACATTCCTATTCCAACCTTTTCAAACCAATAATTCCAGTTTTCTTTTATATTATAAAAATAAGAAAAGGCAATTTTTAATATTAAGCATATAAAGAGCATTAAAAAAAATCCAGCTAAAGAATTTTTAAAAAATATGTGCGCATAAAAACTTAAAATTCCCGTGGGTAATGAAGCTACATATAACATGTATTTAATTTTCTTTTCCTTTTCCAGTTTTATCACCTTAAACATAAACTTCTATAAAAGCTCCTAAAATAATAATTATTACAGATATTGAAAGCATAAAAATTGAATCTCTTAAAATAATTCTAAATTCCTTTGATTTTATATTTTCTCGTAATAATCCCATAGATAACATACCACCAGCAATTCCTGAAACAAAATATGCTCCTATTTCAAATGGTGCATGTGGTATTATTCCAAGACTAGATATGAAAAATTTTTCTATCATTCCTTGTCTTATAAAACTTACTAAATATATTGCTAATATAGATGCGTTCCAACTTAGTATAAATAATGCTCCTGTACCGAATATAAGAGAAAGCATAAAACACGTTAACATTACACGAAGATTATTTGATGTTATTAAAAATAATGTATTACTTTCATTATAAACACTTCCGGTTGTCAATGATTTAATTGTTGAAATTTCATTTATTTGTGGTAGAAAAATTGTATAAACATCTTTATCTGGTATAATTAATGAAATAGTAAAATATGCAATAAAACTACCTATGAAAAAAAATGCAAATAAAATAATAACATATTCATATCTTTCTAAAAAATTTTCTGAAAGTTTATTTTCTGCATAAAGTCTTTCTATTTTTTCTTCAACAGCAAAAATCTTTAATAAAAGAGGTGCAGTACCTATAGTTACAAATAGTGGTGATATTATTCCTGCATAAATAGGAAAAATAAAATATGAGATATAAACACTCATAACTGTTATTATGAATGAAAAAAATAACATATTAATTGGTCTTTCTAACATTTTTCTAGCTGAAAATAAAGATTCTAAAACCATAAGATAAAATAATTTTTCTAAATATTTAAAATTTTAAATATAAAAAACAATTATATATTATGGGGAAAGTGAATAAACTCCTTAAATGCCAATTTCTTTTCATTTTCTTATTTATA
>JAHLMR010000020.1 GCA_018920255.1 Candidatus Aenigmatarchaeota archaeon
GGTAATATAAAGAAAAATATTTTATTAATAAGTTCTTTGATGCCTGTTTTTTCTAAAATAACGTTTGCAAATGTGTTTGAAACTTTAGGCAGAGTTGTTACAAATGCTGCTATAAAAGGATTTAAAGTCCCTCATTTAATTTCAGGAATATATTTTTCTACTACTATTAGAGTTTGTAAAGAAGTACTTTCTTCAATAAAACAAAAAATAAACAATTTTAAGAGAAGATAAAACTATGACAATAGAAAACTTAATTATTTCTGGGCTATTATTTGCTTGTCTAATTTCTTTAATTATTATAATTTTTTCTATATTATTGAAAATTATAAAATATTTTTATAACCTCTTATTAATTATTTTTAAAAAAATTAGAGTTATTGAAATAAAATTTAAAAGAGAAAAAAATATAAAAAATAATAAAATAAATATAGAAAAAAACTATATTTCTTTAATAATACCCTCTAAGTCGTTTTACTTTTTCATGAAAAAATTAATGCCTCAAAATAATTTAAATAATACTAAAATTAAACTTTTAATAACTTGTGATCTTTTTGAAGAAGAATTAGAAACTACACAATTTACTGAAACAGATAATTATATTAAAAAAGAATTTCCATATTTTTATACAAATTCTATAAAAGATTATAATGAAGTTGATTTATTTTATTTATTTTTAATTGAAAGAACTAATAAAATTATTGAATCTGAAATGTATAAATTATTTAATTTAAATTTTTTTGAAAAAATTTATAAAACAAATCCCATATTCTCTTTAGATCTATATATTTATAAAAAACATGAAATAAAAATTTATAAAAAATAGCAAAAATACAATATTTACCAGAAAATAAAACTATAAAAATTTTATATTTTAAATGATGAATTAAAAATAATTTTATTAAAGCTTGTGATGTTCATTTATAAGTTTTTCTAAAACTATAAATTATCAAAAAATAAATAAATAAATCTTTAAATAAAAAATAAATATATGCCGGCGTAGCGAAGCTTGGTTTAACGCGCCAGCCTCGAGAGCTGGTTCCCTTTGGGGAGCACAGGTTCAAAGAACCTTCTTTCTTAAAGAAAGAAGGTTCATCGAGAAAGACAGTTTTTCTTGCTGAAGCTTCTTTTTTTTTGAAAAAGAAGCTTCGGAGAAGGTTCATCAAGAAAGATAAATTTTGAAAATCCTGTCGCCGGCGCTAAAGTGATAAAAATGAAATTGAAATTTGTTTTAAATGAGCCAGCAATTTTAATAAATAAAACACTTGTAATAGGAGATATTCATATTGGATATGAATATGAATTAGAAAGTTATGGTATTCATATACCAAATCAAACAGAAAGAATAATAAAAAAGATTGAAAAAATAATAAAAGAAACTAAAGCAAAAAAACTTATTCTTTTAGGTGATATTAAACATTTTTTTAAAGGAATTTCTTTTAATGAATTTAAAGATTTACCAAATTTTTTAGATAAATTGTCAGAAAAAATAGAATTAATTATTGTTAAAGGAAATCATGATGGAAATATAGAAGATTTAGTTGAAAATATTAAAGTTTATGATGCATCTGGATTTAGAGATAATAATATATATTATTTTCATGGTAATGGAAAACCAAAAGAAGATTACAAAAAATGTAAAATTATTTTAATGTCACATGTTCATCCTCTAATAAAGTTTTCTTCTGGGAACTCTGTTATGTATGAAAGATGTTGGATTATTTCTGAAAATAAAAATTCAAAACTTATTATATTACCAGCATTTAATGATCTTTTAGGTGGAGTATCAATTAATTCTGAAAAAATTGAATTAATAAATGGATTTAAGTTTGAGGAAAGTAAAATTTATCTTTTAGATGGAACATATATTGGAAAAATAAAAGAAATTAAAAATAAAAATTAAAAATTATTCAAAATAGCCAATTATTTTTATAAAACCATTTTTACTAATCCCTAATTGCATTTCACCTTTAAATTCTTTTACAAATGCTCCATTTATTTCAACTTCTACACCAGAATCAATTCCATCTGCTTGTTCTCCCCATAATGCACATTTTATAGTTTTTCCACTTCCATCATCTAGAATAGCTGTCGTCACTGTTGTTTTTATACCGTTTTTTGTTGTAACTTGCTTTGGTTCAGATATATCTATTACTTTAGCTGATAAATTAATATTATTCATTCCGTTTTTTATTTCAGATATTTTCATTTTTCCACCTAAAATTCTTCATTTTCTTCTTCAAATGACTCTTCTTCATAAGATTCTTCTTGTTCTTCATTGTTTTCTTTTTCTTGTGTATTTATAAATTTTCCAGATGCACATCTTCTATGAACTTCTGTTATTTTTATTTTTCCTTTATCTCCTTTATTAGCGCCGGTAACAAAAATAACAAAATTATTAACCTTTGCTATTCCGTCACCGCGTCTGCTTATTTCAGATATCTCTACATCATACTCTTCTCCAACTTTTACAGGAGCTAATTTTTGTTCTCCCTTAAAACCAAATTTTCTTTTAAAATTTCCATATCTTAATTTTTGTCCAAAATCTTTTCTACCTAACATTTCTACATTCACCTTTACAAGATACCGCACCATAGAATTAGTTCCATGGACTCTCGGCTGCTTTTATGTTTATTTAATAAATATATAAAGATATCTATTCAGTTGTTATTCCGTCAAATTTTTCTGGCATTTTTTCAGCATCTTCTTTTGTATGTCTTATTGTTTTATCTTTATGTTCTGGGGGAGAATATATTGTATAAAGTTTTAATTCTTGTTTTTTTGATGTGTTAATAACATTATGCCATGCACCAGCAGGTACTATTATTGCTGTTCCATCTTTAATCTTATGTTTTTTTCCATCTATTATTACAACACCTTCACCCTTTTCTATTCTAAAAAATTGGTCAACATTTTCATGTACTTCATTTCCTATTTCTTCCCCTGGTTTTAAGCTCATTAAAACAAGTTGGCTATGCTTTGCTGTATATAAAACATGTCTAAAATCTTTGTTTTTAAGTGTTGCTTCTTCTATATTTTTAATAAAACCTTTCATAGTTATACCTCCTATTTTATTATTCTTAAAATGTTTTTCTCTATAAAATTTGGATAGTATTTTTTATTAAGATTTCTAATAATACCTTCAACCCCAGATAATACTAACAATGTTGAAAAACCTAATTTTTTTCCAAAAATAATATCAGAATGAATTTCATCACCAATAATTAAAGTTTTTCCTTTAAGTTTTGGTATTATTTTCATCATATACTCAGAAGGTTTTCCTATTAATATACCCTCTTTTCCTATACATGTTTCAATTGCATTTGCTATAGCACCAGAACCTAAAATAAAACTATTTCCCATTATCCATTTTCCACCACAAGCTACCTTATAAAATTTTGATCCATTATAAATAAAATGTACCGCCTTATTTAATTTTTCAAAACTTATTTTTCTATCTTCACAAACTAATACAACATTTGGATTATTATCTGTTAGTTCAATTTTTGCTTGTTTTAAATCATTTTTAATTCCTTCCCCTATACAATAAACCCGTTTTCCTTTAAAAATTCTTTTAGCCACAAGAGTAGGATTAAATATTTGTGATGGTTCTGCTTCTATTCCAAATATTTTTAATTTTTTTACATATCCATTAAGTGTTAATGAAGTATTATTTGTAATAAAATAATAATTTTTATTTTCTTTTTTTAAAAATTCAAAAACTCTTTCAGCACCATCTACAATAAGATTTGTCCATCTCCAAACAGTTCCATCTAAATCAAAAATAAAATTATCAAATTTTTTATATTTATTTTTTATTTGCATAATTTTATATTTAAAAAATTTAATTTATAAATTTTAAAAATTTTATTAATTTTATGAAATTTGAGTTTGCAGAAGATATAAAGGAAAGAATTTCTAATATTATAGAAAAATTAGATATGAAATATATTGATAAAAATAGAATTTTTTGTATAAGGTCATTTAATTCAAAATCAAATGCGTATGCAAGAATATGGGCATTATCAAAAGTTTGGCAAAAATGTCTTAATATAAGACCTCATTATATTATAGAAATACTTTCTCAGCATTTTGATAAACTTTCTGAAGAAGAAAAAGATAAAATTTTAATACATGAACTTATGCATATACCAAAAAATTTTTCTGGTGCAATTCTTTCACATAATTCATCTCATTTTGATGGTCGTGGTGGAAGAAAAATAAGAAAAATAAATAAAAAAGAAGTAGAAAATTTATATAAAAAGTATATAAGTGAAAAAAATGCAAAAGACTGGAATTACTGAACTACCATTACACTATGGACATGCACCACCTTGGCTTTTTAATAGAATGATAGAATTAGGAAGGCTTATTTCTAAATTTATAGTTTTAGAATACGGAGAAGATGAATATTTAAAAAGAATCTCTAATCCATTTTTCTTTCAAAGCTTATGTTGTGTGCTTGGTTTTGACTGGCATTCAAGCGGAACAACAACAACTGTATGTGGTGCATTAAAAGAAGCCTTTAATAAAGAAGATATAGGTATAAAAATTGCTGGTGGTAAAGGAAAAGTTTCATTCGATACCCCAAACGAAATTGAAAAAATTTCTAAAATTTATGATTTAGATAAAGAAAAATTTATTTATGCTAGTAGAATGTCTGCAAAAGTAGATTCTGCTGCAGTACAAGATGGATATGATCTTTATCATCACTGTATTTTTATTTCAAGAAATGGAAATTGGAGTGTTATACAACAAGGAATGAATAAAAATAATAATATGGCAAGAAGATATCATTGGCTTTCATTTGAAATTAAAAATTTCACTTTAGAACCACATTCTGCAATTTGCTGTGATATTAAAAATAATAATACTTTAGATTTAACTTGTAATGAAAATAAAGAAATACAAAATGCAAGTTTGGAAATTTTAAAAGAAAAGAATATTTTAAAATTACCTAAAAGCCATGAAATAAAAATAAATCAGAAAATAGAAAAAAAACTAAAAGAATTGTCTGAAATACAACCAAAAAACTATACTGAATTAGTTGAAATTAAAGGTGTTGGTGCATCGACTCTTCGTGCTCTTACATTATTAAGTAATATAATATATGGTACAGAAATAAAATGGAAAGATCCGGAAATTTATAGTTTTGCACATGGTGGAAAGGACGGACATCCTTTTCCAATACAAAGAAAAGAATATGATAAAAGTATACAAATTCTTAAAGAGTCATTGGAAAATATTAAAAGCAAAAAAGAAAAAATCAATGCACTTAAGAGACTTGAGAATTTTTTAAAAATTTAAATTAATATGTATTTTTATTATAAAATTATTGAAAGAATAAATAATAAAACTATTTATAAAAATTTATTTTCTAAATAAATTAATTATGAGAAAAAATAAAATAAAAATTCTTGGAATAGATTTAGCTGGATCAGATAAAAGAAGAACCGGTATATGTATTTTAAATGAAAAATTAGAATCAAGATGTTTTTCTGTTCTTAAAGATATTGAAATTTTTGATATAATAGAGAAAGAAAAACCGGACTTAATAGCAATAGATGCTCCTTTAAGTTTGCCTATAGGAAGAAAATCAATAGATATTAAATCTAATATTCATTTCAGAAAATGTGATATTGATTTATGGAAATATAAAATAAAATTTTTTCCAATTACTTTAGGTCCGATGAGAAAATTAACAAAAAGAGGGATTAAGTTAAAAGAGAAATTAAAAAAGAAATATAGAATCATTGAAGTATATCCGGGTGCAACACAAGATATATTAAAAATACCAAGAAAGCAATATGGCTTAAAAAAATTAAAAAATAATTTAAAAAAATTAGGTATTAAAATTTTAAATAAAAATCCTAACGGAGACGAATTAGATGCAATAACATGTGCATATACTGGGTTTTTGTTTTTTAAAAATAAAACAATAAGTTTAGGAAATAAAAAAGAAGGAGAGCTTATTATTCCAAAACCTAAATAAACATTAAATCAAATCTAACCTTCCATTTATATGGCGCATATTCTGAAACTTTTTGTTTTTTTAAAATTTTTATTTTAAATCCAAATCTCTTTGCGGTTTCTTCTATTTTTTCCTTTAAATCTGAAAAATCTGATTTTTCTGAGATTCCATAAAGATGAACTATTGCTTTTGGTTTAGCTACTTTATAAGCTACATCTAAAAACTGATAAGCTGATTCTGGTAGTGGCATTAAAATCCTATCAAATTTTCCTAAACCAGTTGCCTCTCTTACATCCCAACAATAATTTTTTATTTTTCCTTCAAGTTTATTTAGTTTAACATTTTCCTCTGCATATTGAACAGCAGTTAAATTTATATCAACACAAACTATTTCAGAAACTTTAGGTTGAGCTTTAGCAATAGCTATTGCAAACGGGGCTACCCCAGAAAACATTACAAGAACTCTTTCATTTGGCTTTATAAGTTTTGAAATTCTTTTTCTTTCTTCTGCTTCTCTTGGTGAAAAATAAACTCTTAAAGGATCTAATTTTAATAAATAACCATATTCTTTATGAATAACTTCTGTATTAGAATCTCCCCAAATAAGTTTTGTTGAATAAATTCTATATATTCCTTCTCTTCCACCAAGTTTTAAAAGAATACTTTTAACATGTTTATATCTTTTTTTGATTTCATTAACTGCATCTTCAATTTTTTCTTCAGGAACATCTATAATTGCCACAGCTTTTTCTTTTGAACCTACTATATCCATTGGTATTCTCATGCTACCACACTTTAAAATTTATTATATTTTTTAAAATTTATATTTAACGGTTTTTATATAGTTATAGAATCTAAATATTCTTTTTCTGAAAAATGTAAATTAGAAGGAATAATAATAACTGCCGGGACATCAGAGTCATTAAAATAGTTTAAAATACTTGAAATGCTACCATATGCTATTTTTTTATTTTCTGAGCCTATTTTAGACATAACTATTAATTTTTCATCATTTTTAATAATTTTATAATTTAAAAGAGATTCAATTGCATTTTTAACAGTTAAATATCTTTTATTTTCAAAATCCAAATCTAAAAGTAGTAAAGTATGTGCATTTATAGATTTGTTTTCATATATAGTATTTTTTACTGCTTCTAAATGCCTAGTAAACGGAATTGTTGCACACTTTCCAAATTTATAAATATGAAGACCACTTTCTCCAATTGCAGAAAATATAGAAGAGTTATGCAAAATTAAAGTATTTATATTTCTTTTTTTAGCTTCTATCAATAAATTTATATGAGTTGTTGCAAGTAAAGGATCTCCTGGAATAAAAATTAAAATATTTTTATCTTTAGATAATTCTAAAATATTTTGTGAATTTTCTTCTAAATCATATCGATTTAATGTCTTTATTTTTTTATTTATCATTTTTTCAAGGTTTTCAATATTTCCTTCCCATTTTGAAGTATAAAGTTCAATAAAACACTCATCTACTTGTTTTGCTAATTCTAAAGCACGAATTGTTATATTTTTTTCATCTCCTAAACCTAATCCTGCAAGTATAAGCATTTTCTTCACCGTATTTAAAAATTTTACTAATAAACTAAATTTTACTAATAAACTTTATAAAATAAATATATTTAAATAATTTATGCAAGAATTGGTGAATATATATTTTAAAGATTTATCCCTTTCATTAATTTCAACATTACAAAATTTTTATATATCAACAAATCAAACTATTTATCATGGAGGTAAAAATGCTTGGCAAGCGCCAATTTCTTTTTATTTTCTTATCTATAATTTTATCCTTTTCTATCCCAAGCTTTGCAGTACCTTTTAATCCGGATTTTGGGATTTCGGATTTGTTTCTTGTTCTCTTTTCAATAGTTATTTCAAATATAATACCAGGATTATTGATTATAATTTCAGGTTTATTACTTTCAAATGAAAATACAAGGAAAGGAATTATTAATTCATTAATTGGCTTTGGTAATGGAATTATTAATGCTATTAATAGCTTTATTGATGATTTAAAAACTGA
>JAHLMR010000021.1 GCA_018920255.1 Candidatus Aenigmatarchaeota archaeon
ATGGGCGGGTAGCTCAGCCAGGTTGGAGCGCCAGTCTTATAAGACTACGCTTCATATAAGCAGTGTAGAAACTGGTGGTCAGGAGTTCAAATCTCCTCTCGCCCACCATGGGCCGTTGGTCTAGCGGTAACAAAAAGCCGTATTGACGCCACCCTTACAATTTTTAAGAAAGGTGGAGGTCGACAGTTCAAATCTGTCACGGCCCACCATTTCTAAAAAGTTAAATTTATAAACATTAAATTTCATATCAATTTTTATGTTAACTCAATTTAGATCTAAAAGAAAATATACTGGTGGACTTTATCATAAAATAAGAAAAAAGAAGAAAAGAGATATAGGAAGCGATTTTATTCCAGTAAAATTAGGTGAAATAAAAGTTAAAAAACTAAGAACTTATGGTGGAAATAAAAAGATAAGATTACTTCAAACAAACGTTGCAAATATTATAGATAAAACAAATAATAAATGTTTTAAATCAAAAATAATAACTGTTAAAGAAAATAAAGCAAATATTCATTTTGTTCGTATGAACATAATAACAAAGGGAGCTATTATACAAACAGAAGCTGGTCTTGCAAAAGTTGTTAACAGACCTGGGCAAGAAGGGTTTGTAAACGCTATACTATTAGAAAAGAAATAAATTATTTTATTTTCTTTAAAAGATTTTCTTTATTATGATAAAATTCTGATATTATATTTGCAAAATCTTTATAATTTTTTATATTTTTCTTTTTTGCCCAATTTAAAATTTTTGTACGCATATCTAAATCTTTTTGTAAATCTTCTATTGATATTCCCTTTAATTGAGAAATTTTTTGTAAAACCCAAGAATATTCTCTTTTTGAAAAACTATCATTAGAAGCTAACCAAGTAAATAAAACGTTTGTTTTTGCTTTGTTTGAAATTGGATCCACTGCTTCTATTTCAACAACTTCTCTTATTCTTCTTGCAGAAGGACCTATTTCATGTGCATGTGTTAATAATACAATAATATCTAAAGTTTCTAAAAGAGATGGAGAAATTTCTATTGGTGGAGTTTGTAATCTATATATAACATCTTCAACTCTTCCAGCATGCATAGTTCCCATTGCAGGAATTCCAGAAGCCATACCCTGAAATAAAACATATGCTTCTTTTCCTCTAACTTCTCCTACAATTACATAATCTGGACTTTGTCTAAAACTTTCTTTAAGTAAATCAAATAAAGTAACTTCACCATACTCTCCGGCAAAACTTGTTCTTGTAACTGATGCTATCCAATTTTCATGCGGAAGTTGAAGCTCTCTTGTATCTTCTATACTTATTATTTTTGACTCTGGTTTTATAAATAAAGAAAGTGCATTTAAAAGAGATGTTTTTCCTGTACCTGTTCCTCCTGCAATTAATATTGATGCACCATTTTCTATTGCTAACCATAAATATGCAAGAATTTCTGATGATGATGTGCCTAATTCTATTATTTCTGTTGGAGAATATGGTATTTCTCTAAATTTTCTTATTGTAAAAGATGGTCCTCTTGTTGTTACGTCAGATGCAAGAGTTGCTTGTACTCTGCTTCCATCTGGTAGTGTCCCATCTAATAATGGCTGTGCATAACTTATATATCTTCCGCATCTTTCTGCTAATTTCATTATAAATTCTTCTAAATTTTTTTGGCTTTCAAATTTAATATTTGTTTTTAAAGATCCATATTTTCTATGTGTAACATATATTGGTATATTTGTTCCATCACAAGAAATATCTTCAATATAAATATCCTGAATTAATGGCTCTAATTCGTTTAAACCAACAAAGTTTCTCCAAATATAATATAAAATTTTACCGATTTGTTCTTTATTTATTTTTATATCAAATTTTTCTATAATTTTTTGTACATTTTCTTCTATATATGGAATTAACTTTTCTGTATTTCTTATTGCACTTAACTCTATATCAATAGTTTCTAAAAGAATTTCAACAATTCTATTATAAATTTCTTTTTCTTGTTCATTTAATTTTGGTTCTATTATTTCATAAATATTTTGTTTAATTTTTTTATCATAATAAATATGAACTTTTACAAAAGAGGGTATTATGTTATAAGTAAAATCAATTTCTTTCCCTTCAGGAAACTCTATTATTTTTCTTTCTTTTTCAATTTTAAAATCAATTTTTTCATGCTTTATTTTTTTAGAAAATGCTAAAACAGGGATTTTAAATTTAGGAAAAACTTTTACTTCTTTTATCTTTTTTATACTTATTTTTTTTAATTTTTTCATACAAATAAATTTAAAATATTCTTTAATAAAACTTTCTATTTAAGTATTTTTTCATTAATCTTGCATTTTCTAACATATCATGATCATTATTAAAAAATATATAAGCCCTTTTTGGTTTTATTGCTTTTATTTTTCTTGAAATTTCTTTAAGTTCTTCCTTTGTATAACAATAACTATACCAACTTTCTTTTCCGTGCAATCTTAAATAAACAGAATCAGAAGTTTTTATTATTTCATCTGGAAGTTTTGGTGCACTAACACTTACAAAACATATATTATTTGTTTTTGCCCAATCATAAACATCTTTATTCCACCATTCAGTATTTCTTGCCTCTAAAGCAATTTTTTGTTCTAATTTTATTTTATTTAAAAATTTTGAAATTTTATTTTTTTGTTTTTCTGAAAAAGAAGGTGGTAATTGAAATAAATAAAAATCAATATGATTTTCTAATGGTTCAAAAATTTTTTGAAACTTATTCCAAACATTTATTGCCTTTTCATTAAATTTATAAACATGAGTAATAAATCTATTTACTTTTATACACCAATGTAATATTTTTCCAATTTTACTCCAACTTTTTATTTGATTTGGAAAGGGAAATCTATAAAAGCTAGCATTTAACTCTATTGCATTTAATTTAGAATTATTAACATACCAAGAAAGATTTCCACCCAAATTCCAGCTATATGCCCAACCTGAAGTACCTATAAATATTTTCATAATTATATCTCTATTTCTTCTTCATATTTTCTAATAAGTAAAATTTTTTGATTTTTTATTTTATATTCCCAAAAATCTTGAATAGAATGTGTGCCTTTCATTTTTGCAATTCTAATATATCTTTTTGAACCTTCTCCTTTAAATTCAATTATTCCATCTACCATGTAACTTATTGTTGCTAATGTTTTTTGCTCTAATGTTCCTTCTTCAACTATTAATATTGATGTTATTTCATAATCTTTTAATTTAGATATTGTATTTTGTATAAATTTTATTAAAATGTCTGGTTCTGATATTAATGATAAGCTTGAAATTGTATCTATAACACATCTTTTTTCTTTGTTTGATTTTAATTTTTCTAAAACATCAGTAATTAAAATAGAAAGTTTATCTAAATCTAATTGTCCTTCAATAGCAAATTCTTCATCTGATTTTCTATTATGTCTTGAAGAATAAGCATCTATAATTATTAAATTTTTCGTTGATATTTTATTTTTCTTAAAATATTCTCTAATCTCTTTTGGGTTTTCATCAATTGCAATATATAAGCATTTTTGATCACGCAAAAGTCCATCTTCTATGAACTGTTTTGCTAAAGTTGATTTTCCAAAACCAGATTGACCTTTTAAAAGTACTATAGATTTTGGTGGTATTCCTCCTCCCATTAATTCATCTAATTTTCCTATTCCAGTTTTTATTCTTTCTGTTGCCCATTCTTTATTTAAATTTAACATATTTTTATCTAGCATTATTGCAAGACCAATTAAAATTAATAAATAAAATATTTTATAATTTTCTTGTAAGTTTAAAAGAAAACCAGAAAATACTATACCAAATAAAATAATTAAAACTGAAATTGATAGCCAAGACGTTGGTATTTTTTTATCTTTAAAATATTCTTTAAAATGTAAAAATAATAAAATTCCTGAGATTATAAATAATATAGAAATTAATAAAACATCTAAAGTTAAAATATAAAATATATTAATAATTTGAAGTAAAATAAAAATTGATGAAGTTAAAATTAAGAAATCCCAGACAAAAATTCTTTTTTTGTAAAACTTTTTTGTAAAAATAAATGTCATAAAAATTAGAAATATAAATGAAAAAATCATCAAAATTCTAAAAATTAAAAATGCGTATTCCATTAATAAACACCCTTTTATTAAAAATAAGATATTTACTATATATAAAATTAATGAATTTTTAAAATGTTAGCTAATATTAGCTTTTTTTAGATGTGAATTTACAATCCGATGGACAAGTATCGCAACTTTCTTCATTATCACAAATATTATTCATATTACATATAGAAAATTTAGACACATCATAAGATAATACTAATTTTTGATTTTTATCATAAATATCTATTTTCATTGCATTGGTGAAATATGGGATCCACATAATAACTGTGGTACTTGTTGGTAGAGTTTGATTTGGATAATAAATTCTATTGCCGTTTTCATCAAACCAACGAGGGTCTAAAGCATATAAGGGAATTACTGTAATAGAAAAGTTTTCTTTATATAATTCTCTATTTTTAAAATCAATAAGTTTTAAAATAAATGCATCTGTTGGTTGAACTAATGTTGGATGATGTATCATATTTATTAATCTTACATTTTTAATACCCAATTCATTCTTAAGATTGTATGTAAAAGTTATTTCATAAGAAATATTATAAATTCTATATGATTCAATTTTATCTTCTTTTTCACACATAGAAACGTTTTCTAATTTAGTAATATTTTGTATAGGAGTGTTTAAAAAAAGAATAATTGTTGCTGAAAAAATTAAAAATATTATTGTTGGCAAAATTATTTTTTTAAATTTTTTATTTAATTTTTTATTTCTTTTCATTTAAGATTACCATGAGTATTGTTTGATATTAAATCTTTAGAAATTATTTCTGTTGCATAAACATTAAAAGAACATATTAAAGAAGTTATTAATAAAAATATTGTTAAAAATATTTTGCTTGTCATTAATTTTAATTATCTTTTTAAAATATTTAAAGATAATGGATTTTTAAAATGTTATATTTAAATATTCAATAATTAAAATATAAATATTGTGATTATTATGCAAGAAAAAAGAGTGAAATCTGGAATTCCTGGTATGGATGAATTAATATCTGGTGGATTTATTAATGGTTCACAAATACTTTTAACTGGAACTGCTGGAACTGGAAAAACAGTTTTTTGTTCTCATTTTTTATATACAGGAGCAAAAGAAAATGAACCTGGTCTCTATGTTAGTTTTGAAGAACCTCCTGAAAATATTAAGGCAAATATGGCTAAACTTGGAATAGATTTTGAAGAATTTGAAAAGAAAAAGCTTATTATGTTTTTAAGATATGATCCTTATCATATTGAAGATATATTTGACTTAATAGAATCTGCAATTAAAAAAATTAATGCAAAAAGAATTGTTATAGATTCTATATCTTCTCTTGGTTTATATATTCGAGATCCATCTGAAATGAGAAGAACCATTTTAAATCTTTCAATATTATTAAGAAAAAGTGGAATTACTTCTATTTTATCTTCTGAAATCCCTTCAGAACAAAAAACTCTTTCAAGATTTGGAGTTGAAGAATTTGTTGCAGATACAGTAATAGTACTATATTATTTAAGAACTGAATCTCAATTTTCAAGAGCAATAACAGTTTGGAAAATGAGGGGAAGTGAACATTCTCATAAACTACATCCTTATAGAATAACAGAAAAAGGAATTATTATTTATCCAAAAGAAGAAGCATATATTAAAATTTAATAATCTATTAATCTTTTTTGTGAATCTTTAAAGTATTTTATTTCAATTTTCTTTCCTGGTGGTACAGGTATTCCATATATGCCTGCTCCTCCTGGAATATATTGAAACTTTCCAGAACGAAATGCAAAAATTAGTTCAGCAACAGATTTATCTATTGACTCAAGTTCTGAAATATCTACATTTAGTAAAACATTCAATTCGTTATTAAATTTATTAACAAATTCTCTCCATTTCTCTTGTACTTTTTCAGACCAAGAATTTTTTATATTATATGCTAAAGAAATTATTTCACTTAATGGTATTATATGGATACATGGTGGTCTGTGTTTTGGATGTTTTGGTTCTTTCCATTTTGCTAATTCTTCAATTCTATAATCAACACCTTTTTTTATTGGTTTTCCACAATTTGGACATTTCCAATTATATTTTTCTGCTTTTTTTGGTTCGAAAAATAATAAACATCCTGTACATCTTGTTTTATGATATTTTCCTTCTCTTGGATCAAACTTTACATTTAATGTTGGTCCTCTTCCATTACTACGTATTAATGCTTTTTTGATTTCTTCAAAACTTATTTCCTTTACTTTAAATCTTGTTATTTCTCTTCCTAGTTTATTTGGCCAAGGAGAATGACAATCTGAATTACTTGTAAATGTTATATCTTGTAGTTCTTCAATTCTATCTGCCATGTTTGTATCTGCAGAAAGTCCTAATTCCATAAAATATACTTTATCCCAATATTTTCCATAACATTCTTTATAACTATTAAATTTACTGTATAAGCCAAAATATGGTGTAAATGCATGAGAAAAACCAACTAAACATCCTGCTAAATTACAAATTTCTAAAATCTCTTCTCCAGTTAAATGAATTTTCGGTCTTCCGTCTGTATCTAAATCTTTACAATATTTTGAAAATTTTTCATAAACTTCTTCTAATTTACTTAAAGAAGGAAATAAAATAATATGATGAACTCTATTTTTATCTTCTATTTCTGTTTGTAAAATAAATTTTGTTCCATTTTTATATTCAAAAATTCCATCTTGAATTTCTTTTAATTGTTCTTTTATTAGTTTTAACCAATGTTTATTTAAAATATCTCCTGTTCCAATTAATTGAATTCCTTTTAAAGGAGCATTTTCAGCTATTATTTTTGGGATCATTTTTTCGCTCGTTCCACCTGCATATAAACCATGAATATGAAGATCTGCATTTATTTCTATAAAATCTTCAGACATAAATTTTTAATATATTCTATTTTATATAAATTGATATGGGCCGGTGGTCTAGTGGCATGACGTCACCTTGACGCGGTGAAGGTCGAGAGTTCAAATCTCTCCCGGCCCACCATGT
>JAHLMR010000022.1 GCA_018920255.1 Candidatus Aenigmatarchaeota archaeon
AAACGAAACTATTTATAATTGTCCAGGAGATTGTCCAAAAATTGAACAATTAACACCTCTTGTAATAGCAATAATTTTAGTAATTTCATCTTTAGCTTGGGCTCTTAAAAAACGTGCAATAAAGAAAGCAAAGGTAAAGAAAATTATTAAAAAGATTAAAATAAACAAATAAAATATGCCAGAGTATTTTTCTCATCCACTGCTTAAAGAAAATACAATAGAAAAAAGAGATTACCAAGAAAAAATTTTAAAGTCATGTTTAGTAGCCAATACATTATGTGTACTTCCAACAGGTACAGGAAAAACAGCAATAGCAATACTTTTAGCAGCACATAGACTTTTAGAATATCCTAGATCATCTGTTTTAATATTAGCACCTACAAGACCTCTTGCAGAACAGCATAAAAGAGCATTTGAAAATGCGTTAAATATAGTTGAGCCGATTGTATTAATTACTGGAAAAATAAAACCAGAAGAAAGAGAAAAATTATATAAGGAAGCAAGAGTTATTGTTGCTACTCCACAAACAATAAAAAATGATATTGAAAATTTTAGGCTTGATTTATCAGAAATAAGTCTTGTTGTGGTTGATGAATGTCATCGTTCTGTAAAAAAATATGCATACCCAATAGTTTTAGAATATTATTTTAAAAAATCAAAATACCCGAGAACACTAGGGTTAACTGCATCTCCTGGTTCTGATATAAAAAGAATCGAAGAAGTAAAAAAATCTTTACATACAGAAATTGTTGAAATAAGAACAGAAGAAGATATAAAGGAATATATTAATCCTATAAATATAGAATGGATAAAAGTTGAATTTGATGAAAAACTTCAAGAAGCTCAAAAATTTTTAAAATCAATGCTCCATGAAAATCTTAATAAATTAGAACAGCTTGGAATACATGCATATACAAAAAAAGAAATTATTCAAATTCAAAGCAAAATAAGAAATGAGTTAGGAAAATCAAAAAATAATTCTATTTTATATTATGTGGTTTCACTTCTTGCAGAAACTCTTAAAATATGGCATGCAATAGAACTTTTTGAAGTGCAAAGTATAGGTGCGGTTAAAGATTATATTTCTAGATTAGAAAAAGATAAAACTAAAGGCGTAAAAAGAATTTTTACAAACCAGAATTTTATTAAAGCAAAAGAAATTATTTTTAATTATGAAAAAGAACATCCAAAAATTTTGAAACTAAAAGAAATTGTTTCACAAATTTATACAGAAAATTCAAATTTTAAAATTATTATTTTTAGTCACTATAGAGATAATATTTCAAATATTTATAACACTATTAAAACTATAAATGGATGTAATCCAGTAATTCTTATTGGTCAATCAAAAAAAGGTTTAAATCAAAAACAACAAATTTCAATTATAAGAGATTTTGACGCTGGAATTTATAATTGTCTTATTACTTCTCCAGTGGGTGAAGAAGGGCTTCATATTCCAAGTGCAGACATAGCTATAATGTATGAACCAGTACCTTCTGAAATAAGAATGATACAAAGAAGAGGAAGAGTTGGAAGAACAAAAGTTGGAAAAATAGTTTTTCTTATAACAAAAAATACAAGAGATGAAGCTAATTATTATGTTTCTAGAAGAAAAGAGAAAAGGATGAAATATATTTTAAAGGAAATGCAAAAAACAGAAAATTTAAAGAAATTTTTAATAAAAAATTAAACCTTTCTTCCTACTATCCAAAACCCAGTATGTCCTAACATTTTTGTTTTTGGTCTTGTAAATGTTTTATTTTCACCTTCAATTTGCCAATCTCTTTGTATTGTTTCAAAAATTCTTATTTCTTGAAACTCAAATTTTCTCATTTCTATAAAAACTCTTTGTATTTGTTCAATATGTAAAGAATAAACAGCAAGCCAACCCCCAATTTTAAGCATTTCATATGCATACTTTACAAATTTATGAGAATCTTCCATATCTAAAGTTATTAAATCTAAATTTTTTTCTTTAGCTTTAAACACATCCTCATTTTTTATTATAATATTTTTAATTCCGAATTTTGCTATATTTTTCTTTGCTATTTCATAAAATTCTTTTCTTTTTTCATATGTTATAATTTGACCTGGATAAATAATATTAGCTAAAAAAATTGCAAGAAATCCGCTTCCTGTACCAGCATCTAAAACATTCCATCCAGGAGAAATGCCTATTGCTCCAAGAAGAGCTGAAGCATCTTTTAAACTAATTATTTGTGGGCCTCTTGAAGCATGTTTTAAAAAATCTATGATCGTTGGTTTAACTATAGTAAAATTAATATTTTTACTACTTTTAATATTCGAATAAAATCTTTTACCAATAACCTCTGAAGTATTTATTTTTCCTATATCTGTATTTATTTCTGCACCTGCTTTTAAAAGATATATTTTATTTTTTGAAACTAGTAAAATTAAATCCCCTTTATTTATAATATCTTTTTCCATAATTTTATTTATCAATTAGAATTATTTAAAGTATTTTAAAATGTTAAAAAACAAACATTTAAAAATCTTTAAAATAAAATAGAAGTCATGGAAGAAAAAAATAAAATCCTTTTAGAAAAATTAGATTCAATTATTGGAATAAGAGAATTTATGTATGCAAATTCTATTCGCCGAGGAATTTTTAATAAAATTAAAAGATTTATTTTAATTCCTGAATTTCCATTAACTTATTTACTTTATAAATTAGGATTAATAAAGAGTATTGATCGAAAATTATTTTTCGGAAGAAGAATAAAAATGCAAATAAAAGATTTAGAATCTTGTTTATTTGGTAATTTTCAAATATTTATTGAATTAAATTTAGTAAAATTTTTCATTAAAAACTTAAAAAGTAGTGACATATTTTATGATATAGGTGCAAATTTTGGTTCTTATACATATTTAGCATTAGAAATTTGCAAAGAAGTACATGCATTTGAACCAATTAACTATATGTATGAAGCTATTAAAAATAATGCAACAAATGAAATTAATAATAAAAAATTGTTTTTAAATTGTGTTGCTCTCTCAAATAAAAACGGAATAGAAAACTTTTATTTATCTAAAGACTATTCTGGTTGCTCTTCCTTAATTTTAAATCCAAAAAATGCAGATACTATAAAAGTTTCTACTATTACTTTAAATGAATATTTAAAAAATCACAATCCTCCATCAATTATTAAAATGGATGTTGAAGGTGCTGAAAAACTAGTTATTGAAGGCGGGTTAAATTTCTTTAAAAAGAATTCTCCAATAATTACAATGGAAGTATGGTCAAAAGATAACAATGGAGAAATATCAATGAAAGCAGTTGAATTATTAAGAAGTATTGGATATCAATCATATTATATTGATATTTCAGGAGAAATACATAAAATTAATGGAGATTTATCAGAATTTGTAATGAAAAATGAAAAATTACTTGATAATTTTGTATTTAAAAAAGAATAAAATAATTTTTTTAAAAGTCAATCATCTATATTCATTTATATGCCAAGTTTAAATATAGTTATTTTAGGGCCTGCAGGAAGTGGAAAAACTTATCTTACTTGGAAGTTTGGAGAATGGATAAAAAATAATACATCAAATTCAGTTTCTTTTATTAATTTTGATCCTGGTGTTGAATGGTTGCCATATAAGCCAGATTTTGATATTAAAAAGTTTTTTAGTGTACAGGAATTAATGAAAAGAAAACATTTAGGACCAAACGGAGCATTAATTGAATGTATGAATTTAATGATAAAAAATAAAAATAAAATAAAAAATGAAATATACAAGCTGAAAACTGATTTTAGAGTAATAGATTTACCTGGACAACTTGAAATTTTCATTTTTCATCCTGTTGTAGAAATTTTAAAAATATTTGAAAGAACAACTGTAGGATTATTTTTAATACCATCAGAGCTTCTTACTCCAAGCGGAATAGCGGTTTCAGAACTTTTAAGTCTTGCTACAAAACTTAGAATAGAAATTCCTACAGTAAATATAATAAGTAAAGGAGATAAAATTAAAAATAAGAAAATTATAGAAAAATTAATTCTAAAACCAGAAATTTTAAGAAAAAATATAGAAGAATTAAAAATTGGAGTAGAAAAAGATTTAGTTTTTGCTATTGCTGACATTGTAGAAAAAATTAGTAAAAGCTCGAGAATAATACAGGTTTCTGCAAAAAAAGAAAAAAATATAGATATTTTATATGGTTTAGTTCATGAAATGCTTTGTTCCTGTGGAGAAATTTAACCTTTTATATTTGCAATTGGTTTTAATTTTACAATTCTTTGACTTATTCCTGCACGTTCTGTTGTTTCAGCTACCTCGTCAAGATTTTTATAAGCTGAACCAGCTTCTTCTGCAAGACCAGAAAGACTTACTGCTTTAACTATTATTCCTTTTTCTTCCATTTTTCTTTTCAGTTCCTCTCCCCAAACTTGCTTTTTTGCTGCAGCTCTTGATAAAACTCTTCCGCTTCCATGCGCTGTACTTCCAAATGTTTCTTCCATTGCTTTTTTCGTTCCTACAAGAAGATATGAACCAGTTTCCATAGAACCACCTATTATTACTGGCTGTCCTATTTTTCTGTATATTTCTGGAATTTCTTTACATCCTGGCCCAAATGCACGAGTTGCACCTTTTCTATGTACAACAACTTCTTTTTCAATTCCATTTATTTTATATTTTTCTAATTTTGCAATATTATGAGCAACATCGTAAATAAGATGCATTTCCATTTCTTCTGGTGTTTTCTTAAATACATGTGAAAAAACTTCTCTAACTCTATGCATAATAACTTGTCTATTTGCAAAAGCATTATTAGCTGCACAAGCCATTGCTTTAAAGTAATCCTGTCCTTCTTCAGATTCAAATGGAGCACAAACTAATTCTCTATCCTTTACTTCTATTTTATATTTTTTAACAGCTCCATCGAATATTCTTAGATAATCTGTTGCAACTTGATGTCCAAAGCCTCTACTCCCACAATGTATTATAATACAAACTTGTCCTGGTTCTGTTATTCCAAATGTTTTTGCAATATTTTCATTAAAAATTTTATCAACTAATTCTATTTCAAGAAAATGATTTCCACTTCCTAATGTTCCAAGTTGATTTATACCTCTTTTAACAGCTTCATTACTTATTTTATTATGATCAGCATTTTTTAATCTTCCATTTTCCTCAGTTCTTTCTAAATCTTCTTTCCAACCATATCCATTTTCTATACACCATTCTACTCCTTTTGTAATCATTTCATCAAATTCTTCTTTATTTAATTTAACAAAACCAGTTGACCCAACTCCTGCAGGAACTTTTTTAAATAATTCATCAACAAGTTCTTTTAATTTTGGTTGTACTTCTTTTATTGTAAGATTTGTTTTAATAATTCTTATTCCACAATTAATATCAAAACCAACTCCACCAGGAGAAATTATACCACCTTCTTTTATTGCAAATGCTGCAACTCCACCTATTGGAAACCCATAACCCCAATGACCATCAGGCATACATAAAGCGGCTTTCTGTATTCCAGGTAAGCATGCTACATTTGTTATTTGATCAAAAACACCTTTATCCATATTTTTAAACAATATATCCGATGCATAAATTCTTGCAGGAACTTTCATTCCAGGTTTATATGAAGTAGGAATTTCCCAGCAGACATCTGAAATTTTTTTAATATTTTCCATAAGATTCACCTTAAATTATATTATTGATTTTAAAATAAAAAGATTTTTAAATAAGAAAATAAAATAAAAATAAAGGTGAAAAAATGAAAAAAATAGGAATTATGATAAATATATTCTTTATTTTATTATTTTCATTTAATACGTTTGCAGTCTTCTCTATTGCAACAGATTACAGAGGCTATTACGTTATATATTTAAATGGTGATAATACATTATGCACACAATCAAATCCCTGCAATTTTGGAACAATTTATAATTTAATGCAACAATATAAAAATTCTTATTATTTAGCGCCTTACAATTCGACGGATTATTGGACAGAAGACACAACAAGAATAAATAATTTTTGGAATATTAATAATATAGGAAATGTTAATATTTCGACAATTACAATAAATTCAACAGATGCAATTGAAGGCATAAATTCAGTGCAAATAACAACGAGCGGGCAAGCAAAAATTCATTTAGGAAACTACACAAACTATAGAGTTTTAGATTATGCAAGACAAA
>JAHLMR010000023.1 GCA_018920255.1 Candidatus Aenigmatarchaeota archaeon
CCTTAAATGTATAAATTTTATAAAATATTCACCTATAAGGAAACCCGAATAAGAATTTAATATGACATCTAATAAGGGTATATCTAAAGTATTTAAATACTTTATAGAAAAAATTGTAAAAAAAGACAATCAAAAATTTTTAAAAGAGGAAGAGCTAAAAAAAGTAATAGATTCTATTAATAGTGTCTTTTCTAAAATTACACTTTTTAAGGAATATAAGTTAGAGGAAGAAAGTAATCCTGTAGAGCTTATAGCTCGTATATTAAAGATAAAAGATAAAAATGATTTGGATATTTTTAAAAGCGGACATGGTTTTCAATTTTCTCTTATATTGTTCCTTTACATTTTAGCAAGATTAATCCAATTAAAAGAAAATAAAAGAAAAAAAGATTGTATTTTTGGAAATAAAAATCAAAAATCTCTCTCATTAATTTTAGGATTAGATGAACCAGAAATACATTTACATCCATTTATGCAAAGACAATTGATAAAAGAATTACAAAAAATTATAAGAAACGAAAATAATGAATTTAAGTCAATTTTAAAGGAAATTTTTTCCGAAAATGAAGAATATATAGAGGGAATAAAAATAAATGGTCAAATGTTTGTGGTTACACATTCTCCCTATATTTTAACAAATGATGTAGAACAGTATATAAGGTTTTTAAGAAGAGGGGGAAACTTGGAGATTATATCGGGAATAAAATTGTCCTTAGAAGAAGGAGAATATAAGCAATTTTTATTACAAATTAAAAACATAAAAGAATCTTTTTTTTCTAAATGTTGTCTAATAGTAGAAGGTGATATGGAATATGGAATATTTCCGTATTTTTTAGATAAAATAAGCAAAATGCACAGAGACTTGGAGAGAAATAGGGAAGCAGTATTTTTAATAAATGCTGGTAGTAAGAATAATATTCGATTTCTATTTAAAGTATTAGACTTTTTTCATATCCCTACGTTTGTAATAGCAGACGGAGATTATAATTATGAAAAAAATAGAGAGATGAAAAACAGTATAGAAAACTTGTATTTTACGAAATATAAGGATTTTGAAGAAGAATTAGTTAATAAGTTAATAAAATTAGGAAAAGAAGATTTACTAATCGAATTTATCCGTGAAATAGATAAAGATGGAATAAGTAGAACTTTCCAAAAAAAGAAATTACAAGATATAAATGATAAATATAAATTGGGATTGAGTATTCAAAGTGATGTTAAATTAGAAGAAATAAGAAACTCTAATAAAATTTTAAAAAAATTGTGGTTACTTACTTGGTTAAATATTAATAAATCTGTATATATTGGGCAAAGATTGGGAGAATTTTTATTCAATGAGAAAAAATTAGATTGGAGAGTTATCCCTGATGTTTATTTTAAAGTTACATATCTATCCCTAGAAAAGGTAAAGTATGAATAATATAGTTAATGAAATTAAAGAAAAACATAAAAATGACAAAGAGCAATTAGAAGTTATTCTCCTTGAAGAAAAAAGACTTATTGTAGAGGCACCTGCCGGTTATGGAAAAACTCAAACGATGACAAGCAAAATTGCATATTTATTAGCTACAGATAAAGTTCCAAATCCTAAGAAGATTTTAGTTATTACTTTTAGTGTAAATGCAGCACAAAAAATAAAAAAAGATATTTTAGAAGAATTACCTAAACTTGACAATGAATTTACAGTTAATTACTTGAATAAAAGAATAACTGCTACAAATTATCATGGATTTGCAAGGCAGATAATTAGAAAGCACGGATATATTTATAATCAAAATTTGAAAAATATAGATTTATTTGAAATTTTAGAAGATGGAAATGAAGAAACTATTTCCTTTTATGCAAAGAAACTGAACTTAACTTCCGAAGAAGTGAAATTTATTAGTGATTTTAAGGATGCAGTAAAGGGGATAAGAGAAAAAAGAAATGAAGAATTTATTAAGAAAAAACTAACTGAATACAAAAATTTACTATTGGAAAAGCTAATTCCAAATAAATACATAACTTACGACGGTATTTTAATATTGGCTTACTTCATTCTGAAGGAAAGAAAAAATCTTTTAAATTTTTACAAAAAACTTTATCCTTTTATTATCATTGACGAATTTCAGGATACAAATATACTTTCATTTTATTTAATTAAACTTTTTTTAGAAGGAAAAGATTTAAATTTTCTTGTATTAGGAGATCCTTTACAGCAAATATATGGATTTATAGGCTCTATTCCTAATATTTTTTATATTTTAAAAGAAGATTTTGGTTTTTCAAAAATAAAGTTGAAAAAAAATTACAGATTTCGAGATAATCAATATTTACTGAATATAGACAAAATAATTAGAGAACATGCAAAAAATCCTTCAAATCCTAATATAAATCTTGAAGTTAAACTAAAAATATATAAAACGGCTAATCAAGAAGAAGAGGCTAAAAAAATTTTAGAAATTATAAATGAAATTCATAAAAAAGATAATTTATCACAAATAGCAATACTCTTTAGAATTGGAAAAAATAACCTAAATACTAAAATTATTGTAGATTTTTTAACGCAGCGAAATATAGAATTTTTTTATGCATTGTTTACTGACGAAGATAAAGAATACAGAGAATTTCATAAAATAGCTTTAGAAATTTTTAACCAAAAGTTTATTAAAACAAACATTTATAAAAAAGACTGGTATTCCTTTATACAAAATTTACAAAATAATGAAGAAATTAACAATCTAAAAAACAAAGACTTAAACTTAGTGAGTTCTTTGCTACATTTAATGGAAATTTTTTACGAAAAAGATATTAAAATTCAAAAAAATATATTAAACTTACAGAAGGAAGAAATAGTCTTTAATATAAAAACTATTTTAT
Source organism: Candidatus Aenigmatarchaeota archaeon (assembly GCA_018920255.1). Lineage (GTDB taxonomy): Archaea > Aenigmatarchaeota > Aenigmatarchaeia > Aenigmatarchaeales > JAHLMR01 > JAHLMR01. Next base: position 2,860 of record JAHLMR010000023.1, read on the forward strand.
CCGAAGGGCAGCTTAGACAATATCTGAAACATGTAAATAAAAAAATAATAATCTCAACAGTTCATAGTGCTAAAGGTTTAGAATGGGATTATGTAATATTACCAGATATGGAAAAATTTGGATTTCCTGCATCGCAGGCATTGTGCCAATATTGTAAGATTAAATATAAAACAAGTTGTGAATTTTTGCATCTTAATATAAATAATGAAACTAAATTTATTGAAGAAATAAGCACTTTTTATGTGGCTTGTACAAGAGCTAAAAAAGATCTAATTTTTACATATAGCGAAGAAAGATTGAACCCTCAAAGTGGAAAAGCTAAAACTTCATTAAGTTGTTTCTTAAAGTTAAAAGGTTTTATTAGTTAAAAAATTTGACATTGCAATAAAAAACAATTTACAATAGATTTAGCTTATAGGTTAAGAGATGAGTTTGAAAAATTGGTTAGAAGAATATAAATACGATGAAGAATACATATATTACGGTTTAATGCTTGATTTATCCTACTATCTAAAACAATTAATGATAGAGAAAGGACTTAACAAAAAACAACTTGCACAAAAGATGGGAGTATCTCCTGCATACATTACCAAAATATTTAGCGGTCAAAACATATCCCTAAAAACAGTTGCAAAAATACTATCAGCTCTTGAAGTTGATGCTGGAATAAAAATTATTGATAGGGAAAAGCATCTATTAGAAAAAACAGTAGATAGAGAATTAAGCAAAGAAGATTAAAGTTGACTTTGTATGCTATTTGACGTATATTAAAAGTATAAAAACAGATGAGGTAAAAAATGAGTGCAAAAATACATACCACTCTAAGAGTAGATAAAAAAAATTACGAAGAAGCAAAAGAAATTTTAAATAGATTAGGACTAAATGTAAGTCAAGCGTTCAACATATTTATCGCAATGGTAAAAGAACATAGAGGACTACCATTTGAATTAAAACTTCCAAATGAAAAAACCAGAAAAGTTATAAAGGAAGCAAGGAAAGGCAAAAACCTAATAGAAGTTAAAAACATAAGAGAATTGGAAAAAACTATATAAGCTGATGTACAGGCTAAAAGTACATAAACAGTTTTTGAAAGATTTCAAAAAAGCTAACTTGAACCAAACTAATACAGAAAAACTGTTTACATATATCTCCCTTCTTTTACATGGGAAAAATCTTCCAGCTGAAGCAAGAGACCATAACTTAATAGGAGAATGGCAGGATGTAAAAGAGTTTCATATATCAGGAGATTTGTTAGTTATCTATAGAAAAGATGAAAATTTAAAAGAAATTCAATTACTAAGAATAGGAACCCATTCACAATTATTTGAGTAAATAATATAT
>JAHLMR010000024.1 GCA_018920255.1 Candidatus Aenigmatarchaeota archaeon
AGAGCTTTCAAAATTCGGAATTGATTCATATAAATTAACAAATAAAGAAGTATTAAGATATTATGATATAATAACTAAAAATCCTGATTTTATAACTTATTATAACAATCTTAAATTAAGTTTTAAAAACAAATTTGGAGAAGAAAGAGCAAATAAAATTTCATTAATTTTATTTAAGATTGTAGAAAAATTAATAAGTTGGGGGAATTTAAATAAACATGAAATTAAAAACATTAAAGGAAAGATAAATGAAATTGCATGTGAAGATATTGTAAATTCAATTGCTTCAAGATATAATGGAAAGATTTTTAGAAATATAGAAATTAAAAATACTAACACCGGAAAAAGAATTGTAGAATTTGATTATGTTATTCTTACTGAAGATAGAAAATTAATAATTCTTGAAGCTAAATCTGATAAATATTTTGAAAGCTCTAAATTGAAAAATGAAATAAACACAAAAATAAACAATTTAAATAAAATGCAATCAGATATATTTTCAAATCCAAAAAATAAAGAAAATTATATAATAAAAGGTTTAAATCATAATGAATTAAACCAATTAACTATTGATGATTTCATAAATGCTAAAATTAATAAAGAAAACTTCATTTCAATAGGTCCGAAAGATTCATTTGGATATGATTATCAAAATTCATTGACATCAGAAGAATTAGGATTTATAACTAATTTTATAGAAGGATTAAAAAATAGGTGAATAAAATGGGATATGCTATATACTTAAATATATCTAATAAAAGGAATAAAGAGATAATAGAAAAAGATAAAGATGCATATACTGGTATGTCTCTTTGTTATGGTAGTTTATTTGTATTTGATCCACTTTTAGATAATGAAATAATTGAATATATTTACAAGGTATTTTCTGCGGCACCAGATGAAGGACCTGGATATAAAATAATCAAATTAAAAGAAATTAAAGAAAAAATAATACCTAACTTAAAGAAAGCATTTAAAATACTTGAAGAAAGAAAAAACACACTTTCACCTGAAGTTTATGATGATTGCTATTCCTTATTAATTTCATTCCTTAGTTTGTGTGAAACAGCAGTAAAATATAAAGCAGATATTAGAGTTTCATCAGCATAAGAAAACTTCATTTCAATAGGTCCTAAAGATTCAATTAGATATTGTTCAGAATCAAACTTCAAATATAAATCTTTTAATTCTTTAACGTATAATAAATAACTTATGAAAATAGCGATATTTTCAGATTGTCATTGCGGTTTTAAATTTGGAGAAGAAAGAGGAGAAGATTCATTTAAATCATTGGAAGAAGCAATAGAACTATCAAGAGATGCTGATCTTATACTTTTAGCAGGAGATGTTTTTGATACGAGAATACCAAGATTAGAGATTATTTCTCGAACAGCAAAAATATTAAATAAAACAAAATTTTATAAATCAAATGCAAAATTAATTTATTCTGATAAACAAATAAATCACCATATTCTAGGTACTCCTATAATTGCAATTCATGGAACACATGAAAGAAGAACAAAAGAATTAATTAATCCAATTCAAATGCTTGAAGATACAGGACAGCTTATTTATCTTCATAATTCAACTGTTATTTTTGATATTAATGGTAAAAAAGTAGCTATTCATGGGATGTCTGGAGTACCAGAAAGGTATGCAAAATCTGTTTTAATGTCTTGGAATCCAAAACCAATTGAAAATGCAATTAATATATTTATGTTTCATCAATCAATAGAACCTTATATTTATAGCCCATTAGAACCGCCAACATTAAAGCCAGAGGATTTACCTGATGGTTTTGATTTATATGTTTTAGGTCATTTACATTGGCATGATGAAAAAAAATTAAAAAACGGTATTCTTCTTTTAACTGGAAGCACATCTATAACATCTTTACATAAAAATGAGGCAAACCAAGAAAAAGGAATTTATTTTTATAATGGTAAAGAATTAGAATTTAAACCGCTTAAATATCAAAGAAAGATATTTTTTGAGGAAATTAATTTAAATAAAATTGAAAATATAGAAAATGAAATAAATAGAATTATTTCAAAAATACCTGAAACAGCAATAAAACCAATATTAAGTTTGTTTTTATACGGAAAACCAAAAGCATCAATTGATTTAAATAAAATTGAAAAAATGCTTTCTAAAAAAGCAATTGTTTATATAAAAAAAGCTGAAGCAAAAGAGGAAAATACATTTGATATTAAATTACCATTACAAAAAATTTCTCCAGAAGAGCAGGGAATAAAAATATTAAAGGATATTCTAAAGGAAAAAAATTGTGATATAAAAAATATAGAAGATATTTTTGAATTACTTGTTTTAGATGAAACTGAAAAAGTAATTAATGAATTATTAAAGTGAATTATATGATAAAAAAGGTTATTTTAAAAAACTGGAGATCTCATGAAAACACTGAACTTGAATTTTCAGAAGGAACAAATGTACTTGTTGGGAGAATGGGATCAGGAAAATCATCTGTTTTAAATGCTATATGTTTTGCATTTTTTGGAACTTTTCCAGAACTACAGAGCAGAAAAATTAAACTTGATGATATTATAATGAAAAAACCAAAAAGAAAGGATGAAGCATTTGTATCCGTTGAATTTAATATTGGTGAGGATGTTTGGAGTGTTTCTAGAAAAATAATAAGAGAAAAGGGTACTTATGCAGAATTAAGAAAAAATGGTATGTTAATTGAAGCACCACAATCAACAAGAGTTACTGAAGCAGTTGAAAATATTTTAAAAATGAATTATGAGTTATTTATAAGAGCAATTTATTCTGAGCAAAACGCAATTGATATGTTTTTAACATTACCTAAAAATCAAAGAAGAGAAAAGATTGATGAGCTTTTAAAATTAGATAAGTTTGAAACTGCTAGAACTAGTTGCTTAAACATTCAAAAAAGATTAAAAGTGATGTTAGAAGAAAAGAAAAAAACATATGAAATGTTATACGCAAACTATGATGAAAATAAAATTAATAGTTTAAAAAAAGAAAATGAAGAATACGAAAATTTTATAAAAAATAGTAAAAATGAACTTGAAAAAATATTAAGCGAAATGAAAAAAATTAGTGATGAAGCAAATAAATTAAAAATAATAGAAAAAAATATTATTTCTCTTGAAGAAAAATATAAGAATATTTTAAAGCAAATCGAAATTACAAATTCTGATATTTTAAAATTAAAAACAAAAATAAAAGAAATTTCTTTAAATGAAATAGAGGAAAAATTAAAGTTTATTAAGAATGAAAAAAATCAATTAGAAAATCAAAAAAATGTTTTAAAAAATAGCATTGAGGATGAGCAAAGAAAATTAGATGTATTAAAAAGAAGTTTAGCTAAGCAAGAAAATATTTTTGCTGAGTTAAAACAAAAAATGGAAGAAAAGAAAAAATATACTGATTATCTTAAAGTAAATAATCCTACAAATATAAATGCAGAATATATCGTAAAAAATGATAAAATTTTAAAAATTAAATTAGAAATTTCTAAATTAAAATCAGAAATTGAACAACTTAAAGAAATAATAAAAAATTTAAAGAATGCAAAAGTACAATGTCCTGTTTGTGAATCTCCATTAAGTGAAAAGCATAAATTAGAGATACAAGAAAAAAGAGAGAAAGAAATCGAGGAAAAAAACAAGCTAATTTTAGAAAATGAAAATAAATTAAAAATATATTTAAGTGAATTAGAAAGCCTTGAAAAGATAAAAAATGAAGTTAATTTAATAAAAAATAAGTTAGATGAACTTTCTGGAATAGAAAATAAATATGAAAATGTTTTTATTGATATAGAAAATTTAAATGAAAAAATAAAAAATTTAGAATCTTCTATTAAAGAAAAAAAGTTAAATTTTGAAGTTTTAGAAGAACAGATTAAACAAAAAATAGAAGAAATATTTAATTTATCTCAAAAATTAGAAAGTTTTAACCAATTAGCTGAAAAAGAAAATTATAAGAATAATTTAAATGATAGTAAATTACAGATAGAAAAAGAAATACAAAATTTAAAAAATGTATTTGATAAAAATCTTTTAGAGTTTTATGAAAATAAACTAAGAGAATATTCTAAAAAATCTGGAGAGTTAGATACAAAAATTAATTTTTATATGAAATTAATAAATGAAAATAAAAATAGAATAAATGAGCTTGAAAAAAATAAAGAAATTATTTTAAAATTAGAAAATGAAATAAAAAAAATAGAAGTTGGGATTTTAAAAATAGAAGTCCTTGAATCTTCATTAAAAAAAGTTCAAAGTGCTTTAAGAGAAACCTTTGTAAAAAATATAAACTCTGTAATGTCTATTCTTTGGCCATATCTTTATCCATATAAAGATTTCTTTAATGCAAGACTAAGAATAGATGATAATGACTATATTTTAGAATTAGAAGATAATAATGGGTGGATTCAAGTTGATGGAATAGCAAGCGGTGGAGAAAGAGCTATAGCTTGTTTAGTTGTAAGAATGGCTTTTGCATATGCTCTTGCACCTGGTTTAAATTGTCTTGTATTAGATGAACCCACACATAACTTAGATGTTAATGCAATAAATGAATTATCTAATGTTCTTCATGATAGAATTTCTGAATTTATAGAACAGGTTTTTGTTATTACACATGAACAGGCTTTAGAAAATGCAGCTACAGGTTATTTATATAGATTTGAAAGAAATAAAGCAGAAAATGAGCCGACAAAAGTCGAAATAGTTGAATAAATTTATAAATTTAGATTTTGTAGTTAAAAATATGAGGTTGGCTTATATTTTAATATTAATTTTTGTTTTTTCTAATATTTCTTATGCTCAAGTTTTTGATATAAATAACGGTGTTTCCCAAGGATTTAATTTATTTAATGCATTTACTATTGGAATTACAGCAGGAATTGGCGGAATTGG
>JAHLMR010000025.1 GCA_018920255.1 Candidatus Aenigmatarchaeota archaeon
TTTATAATAGTTCATTTAGTATTTATAACTTATTTTTAGAATAAACTTGTTTATAAAAAGTATTTTATGGGGCCGCGGCCGAGATTCGAACTCGGGTCTAGGGCTTTCTATATTTTTTTAAATTCCACAGGCCCACATGCTAACCACTACACCACCGCGGCCATAGATAAAATTAATTTAATTAAATTATTTAAAATTAATATGTTTTTCCAACATACCCATAAAATTTTCCAGTTTTCCCACACCAAATACAGCTTCCGTCTGCTTTTTCATCTATTGCTTTTCCAACAAAAACAGAATTAACTTGTTTTTCTATTTTTGATGCACATTCAATATCTCCACACCAAACAATTTTTGCAACTTTGTTTTCATTTATAACTTTTGGAATATTTTCTATTTTTTTAGCAAAAACAATTTTTGATTCATGATATTCTTTTGCTCTTTTTTGCATATTTCTTGTTATATCCTCAAATAAAAATTTTATTTTTTCAATAATTTTTTTATTTTCAACAAATTCTTTTTTCTTTATATCTCTTCTTACAATTGTTATACCACCTTTTTCAATATCTTTTTTTCCAAGTTCAATTCTTAAAGGCACACCATATAATTCCCATTTATAAAATTTTTCTCCTGGCGTCTGTTCTTCGTTATCATCTAAAACTATTCTATATTCTGTTTCTTTAGAAATTTTTTCTTTTAATTTATATGTTTCTTTTAAAACTTCTTCTCTATCTTCTTTATAAAATATAGGAATTAATACAATTTGTATTGGAGCTATTTCTGGTGGTATAACTAATCCAAAGTTATCTCCATGAACTGCAACTATAGCTGATAATATTCTTTCGGAAACACCATAGCATGTTTGATATACATAATCTTCCTTTTCATCCCTTGTTTTAAATTTTATATCAAATGCTCTTGAAAATCTTTGACCAAGATTATTAACTGATCCCATTTCAAGCATTCTTCCATCCGGAAATATAGTATATGCTTCTTTTGCAGATTCAGCACCAGCAAAAACACCAGTTATAACATCTATCCAGATGTGAGGTATAGCTAATTTTTCATACAATTTTGTATAAATTTCAATACCCTCTTTTATTTGCTCTTCAGCTTCTTCCATAGAAGCATGTGATGTATGTGCTTCATTCCATAAAATTTCTCTATCTCTAATTAATGGTCTTGTATGTTTTGTTTCATATCTAAAAACTGAACATGATTGAAAAATTTTTAATGGTAAATCTCTCCAACTTCTTATCCAATATCTTAGCATTTCATACATTGCTGTTTCACTTGTTGGACGTAATGCAGCAGGCTCTTCTAGATTTGTTTTTCCTGCATTAGTTACCCAAAAAACTTCATGTGCAACACCCATAATATGATGTTCTTCCTTCTTCAATAATTTTTCAGGAATTAAAGAAGGAAAATAAACTTTTTGATGTCTTCTTTCCCTTAAAAGTTCTTCTAAAATATTAATAGCTCTAGAAAACATTTCTGCACCTAAAGGTCTATAAACTAAAAATCCTTGAAAAGGATATCTTTGGTCTATTAAAGTTCTTCTTATAAGTTCATGATACCATTCTGAAAAATTTTTCTCTTTTTCTGGAAGCTTTTCTTGTTCTGACATATAGAATATTAAAATATTAATATTTTTTAAAGATTTTTTAAATTAATTTAATTCCTGTAATTTTTTCAGTTAAAACATCTAAAGATCTTAAATTGTTTCTAGAAAGTTTATGAATATTATCATATCCGCATGCTCCAGCAATCATTTTTACTTCTTCTGTGCAAGCATTAATAAAGTTAGCAACATGTTGAGCAGCATTTTGATCAAATTTATGCTGTAAGGATTTTACATGAGTTGTTATTCCAGCAGGACATAAACCACGATAACATTGATAACATTGAATGCAACCCATTGCTATTAATAAAGAAGAGCCCATATAAACAGCATCCGCACCCAAAGCAATTGCTTTTGCAACATCTCCACCAGTTCTTAACCCACCAGAAACTATTAATTCTTGCTTTGCTTTTAATTTATCTAAAACTTTTCTTGCTCTTACAACCGCAGAAATTAAAGGTATTCCAATTTCACTCATCATAACATATGGTGCAGCACCAGTACCACCACTATAGCAATCCAATGCAATAACATCAGCCCCAGCCTTTATTGCAATTTTAATATCGTCTTCTATATTTCCAGCAGCTATTTTAACTATTATAGGACCTTTACAAAATTTTCTTAGCCATTTTATTTTGTTTTTTAAATCCTTTTCATTTTTAATATCAGGATGGTAAGCAGGAGAATGTAAATCTATTCCCATTTCAACGTTTCTTATTTTTGCAATTTCTTCTGTTACTTTTTCTTTTGGTAGTAAACCGCCTTGTCCAGATTTTGCTCCCTGACCAATCTTTATTTCAATTGCATCTGCACTCTTTAAATATTCCTCATTAACACCAAACCTTGCTGTAGAATATTGAGCAATAAGAATTTTTGCTTCTTTTCTTTCTTCTGGAAGCATTCCACCTTCTCCAGTATTATCTGCTGTTCCTACAAGTGTGCTTGCTTTTGCTAATGCAATTTTAGCAGGTTTTCCTAAAGCACCAAATGACATTGCAGCAATTAAAATTGGAGTGTTTAATTTTAATGGTTTTTTAGATTTTTTTCCAATTATTGTTTCTGTTTCTATATGCTCTTTAAAGTAATCAACTGGTATTTTTGATAATTGTGCAGGAATAAAAGTAAGATTATCTAAAGAAGGCTTAATTACTTTTTTTGTATGTAAACCACTTGTAAATGGTTTTCCAGTTTTTGACATATAATTAATAATTTCAATTAGATTTTCCATATTAAATAAAAAATTTTTCCAAATTTAAATTTTATCTTTTTAAAAGTTTAAAAACAATTAAACTTTATGCCCCCATCGTCTAGTCCGGTCAAATTTGCCGAAAGGATGCGAGACTCTCGATCTCGTGACACGGGTTCAAATCCCGTTGGGGGCACCATTATTCTTCAAATCTCTCTAAAGTATAATCTTTAAAAATAAAATTTTATATATTTATTTGGGTGATCTTTAATGAAAAGTCATTTTTTAATTATTATTAATTTTTTAATACTTTATTCATTGTTAGGTTTTTCTGTAGATATTACTAAATGTCAAAATATAACTAATTCTGGCTATTTTGTTTTAACAAGTGATTTAACTGGAACACAGAATAATTATAATGTATGTATTGATATTAATGCATCAGATGTAATTTTAGATTGTAATGCTAAATCTATAATTGGTAATAATGAAGGGAAAGGAATTTTTTCTATATCAAAAAATAATATAACAATAAAAAATTGTTTAATTTCTAATTATGAAGACGGTATAGAACTTATCTCTACTTCAAATGCACTTATTATCAATAATAGCATCTTAAATAATAATGATGATGGATTAGATTTAGATATGTCAACTAGTTTTATAAATGCTACACAAAACACTTTTTATAATAATTCATATGGTGTAGTTTTAACAAATGTAGAAAATTCAAATATTTTTAATAATACTTTTATTTTAAACATAAATGCTTCTATAGCAATTTATAGTAATAGTGAAACAAATTATATTTTTTCAAATGATATAAGTAGTAGTATTATTGGAATAGGTACTTGGCTTGCAAATAGTAATCAAATTTATGAAAATTTCATAACAAATACAAGCATTGGAATATTTTCTTTAACATCTAATTTAAGTTTAATAAGCGAAAATAATATATCAAATAGTATTATAGGAATTTATTTGAATGAAAGCTATAATAATATTTTTGATAATAATTTTATTTCTAATACAAACAGTTATGGAATTTATTTTTATAATTCTTCTAACAACTTTATTATAAATTCTACAGTTTCAAATTGTAGTTATGGAATTTATTTAACAGGAACAAATTATAATTTTGTAGAAAATAATACGGTTTCAAATACTATTTCTGATGCAATTTCTGCATATGATTCGTATAACTTAGTTATAAAAAATAATATTATAAGTAATATAGATAGTTATGGAATATATTTTGATAACATTTATAATTCTTCAATTGAAAATAATTTTATTTTTAATACTGATGGAATCTCTATTGATGATAGTAAAAATAATAACATAACATTTAATGAGATAAAAAATAGTTATTATGGAATTGCAGTTTCTGCAACAGAAAATAATAAAATAACAAAAAATTATATATACAATACTTCAAGCGGAATAGATATTACTGGTTCTGCAAAAAATGAGCTAGTTACTGAAAATATAATTCTTAATTCAAATATAGGAATAAACCTTGATTCAGGTAGCGATTGTTTAATCTATAACAATTTCTTCAACAACACAAAAAATGTTAATATTGGTGGCACTTCTTCAAGCTC